>CACFUE010000001.1 GCA_902569465.1 uncultured Pelagibacteraceae bacterium
CTTAAAGAATGTATAAAAAAAAAAATAAATATCGTCCCTATACCTGGAGTATCTTCAATAACTACTGCAATGAGTGTAAGTGGTTTTGACGATAAATTTTTATTTTTTGGATTTTTACCAAAAAAAAATAATGAACTTGACTCTATATTAAATTATTTGTCTAAAATTCATTATACACTAGTGTTCTTTATCCCAGCCATAAAAATAAATTTTTACATTAAAAAGTTTAAGACACATTTCCCAAAAAGAGATCTAATGATTGCTAGAGAAATGACAAAAGTGCATGAGCAGTTTATCAGAGTTGAAAATAACAGTATTGATTTCTCAAAAAATCTTACTAAAGGTGAACTAACCGTAATTATTTCCAATACAACAAAGTTTAAAAAAGAGTTTAATCACGAAAAAATTATCAACAAAGCAAAAAAATACTTAAAAAAATATAGCCTTAAGGATACTGTTGAATTAATTTTAGAATCAGAAGGATTTAATAAAAAAGAGATATATCAATTATGTCTTAAAATAAAAAATGAGAAAAATATTTAGCTTTTTTTTGATCTTTATAATTACTTCTTGTTCAACTGTCACTAAATTTGGTGCTGGAGTTGACATTACTTTCGACCCTAGAACTATAGGTATGCAAATCGATGATACAATTATGCAAAAAAACCTAAATGCTAGATTAGCTCTTTCGGATAAAAAGTATTTTCTTTCTATTCAGACCGAAGTAAGAGATGGAAATATTTTTTTATCGGGTAAAGTTGATGAACCTGAAGAAAAAATAAAAATTACCAAAATGGCCTGGGAAACAACAGGCGCAAGATCAGTTAAGAACGCCATTACAATAAAAGGACAGACAAACTTTAAAGGTACAGCAAAAGATATATTAATTACAAGTCAATTGAGAACAGCTTTAATTTTTAATAAAAAAACTAAAGCAAGAAATTACACTTTAGAAACAATAAACAAAAATGTTTATATATTTGGTATCGCGATGGACAAAGATGAAAAACAAGAGGTTATAAATGAAGCAAATAAAATATACGATGTAAAAAAAGTTATTCCCTCAATATATCTCGCAACAGAACTTAGTAGGAGCAAACTCTAACTAGAATAATCAATTACATCTGATGAATATGCAGCAATAGATGCTAAATTTAAAATTTCAGAGGTTGTAGCTCTAAGAGGCGCAACTTCAATAGGTGACCCTAAACCTATTAACAGAGGTCCGATTAATTTTCCACCCCCGAATACTTTCATTAATTTTGTCGATATAGCAGCACTATGAAGCGCTGGCATAATTAAAATATTGGCACTCCCTACAATTTTAGAAAATGGATAAATTTCCTTATATACTGGATTAAGAGCAACATCAGGCTGCATTTCCCCATCAAAATCAAAATCAACTTTTTCTTTTTTTAAAAGTTCTATTGCATCTCTTACGTGCTTCGTATTTTTTGATATGGGTTTACCAAAAGTAGAGTGAGATAAAAAAGCAACTTTGGGGTCAAAACCAAAAAGTCGGGCAACACGTACGCACGATTTTGAAACTTTCACTAGTCGCTCTGGGGATGGAAAATCTTGAACGTTTGTATCCGCAACTAATATTGTTTTACCCTTCAAAGTAATCATTGTCATTCCAAAAATTTCCTCGCCAGGTCTTGGGTCTGTTACTTTTTTTAATTTTTCAATCGATGCAGCATAGTGTCTAATATTACCTGTTACCATTGCATCTGCATCCTTACAGGCAATCATTGATGCTCCCCAAGCAATTCGATCATTTCTTACTAATCGATCAACATCTCTTTCCAATTGACCTTCTCTTTGCAATCTTTTGTAGAGATGCTTAGCATATCTTTCTCTTTTTTCTTTATTTGTTGAGTTTACTATTTGAATCTTATAATTTTCGTCTAATCCAATATTAATCAATTGTTCCTTTATTCTTTTCTCTGCACCAATTAATATTGGTGTACCAAGTTTGTTTCTACCGAATTCAATAGCAGCCTTCAACATATTCTCATCTTCACCTTCTGCAAATATTACTCTTTTTGGATTTTTTCTTACTTTCGCATTAATTCCTTGCATAAGAGACATTGTTGGATCGAGTCGATTAGTTAACTGATCTTTATAAACCTCGATATCATTAATATTTTTCCTTGCAACACCACTGTCCATTGCAGCCCTAGCTACTGCAGCCGGTATAACACTTATTAATCTTGGGTCAAAAGTAGAGGGAATGATGTAATCTTTTCCATATCTAGGTCTATCTCCTCCATAAGCAGAAACAACTTCATCCGGAACATTTTCCCGAGCCAAAAGAGCTATTGCTTGAGCTGCTGCAACTTTCATATTCTCATTAATTTCTTTCGCTCGCACATCTAACGCACCCCTGAAAATATATGGAAATCCAATCAAATTATTTACTTGATTTGGATAATCAGATCTACCTGTAGCAATTATTGCATCGGATCTTACTTCTTGAATTAATTCGGGTTTTATTTCTGGATCAGGGTTCGCGCATGCAAAAATTATTGGATTTTTTGCCATTTTTTTTACCATTTCTTTTGAAACCACATCTTTTGCTGATAAGCCTAAGAAAACATCAGCCCCATCAATTGCTTCAGATAAAGTTCTTAGTTTTGTTTTTATAGCGAAGGCTGATTTAAATTGATCTACGTTTTCACGGCCTTCATAAATTACCCCTTTACTGTCACACATAATAATATTATCGCTTTTTACCCCTGAGCTTTTAAAAAGATTAGCGCAAGCTTGGGCTGAGGCTCCGGCTCCATTAATAACTACTTTTACTTTATCGACTTTCTTTTTTGAGATGTCTAATGCATTTATTAAGGCAGCGGTAGTAATTATTGCCGTACCGTGTTGATCATCATGAAAAATCGGAATGTCCAGGAGTTCTTTTAATTTTTGTTCAATAATAAAACAATCTGGAGCGGCTATATCTTCTAGATTTATTCCTCCAAATGTACCACCAATATTTTTTATTGTTTCAATTATAGCTTTAGGATCATTATTATTTATTTCTATATCAATAGAATCGATATCAGCGAATCTTTTAAATAAAACAGACTTTCCTTCCATAACTGGTTTAGATGCCAAGGCACCTAAATTTCCTAATCCTAAAATCGCTGATCCATTACTTATTACTGCTACTAAATTTCCCTTACTTGTATAGTCATAAGCTAGGTCTGGATTTTTAGCTATTTCTTTAACAGGAGCTGCTACTCCTGGAGAATATGCTAGAGAGAGGTCTCTTTTAGTGGTCAAAGGTTTACTCGAATTAATCTCAATTTTGCCTGACTTTCCTTTTATATGAAAATCAAGTGCTTCTTTATCTGAATAATGATCAATTTCTGTTTTCTTTGGCATTTATTTTTATGAGTATGTAATATAAAGAAATTTAATTCACTATAAATTTATGGCCTAATTTAGATTATATATGAACTTACTCTCCTCAACTTCAATATTTAGTTTTTTTACGCTAATTAGTAGAATTTTGGGATATCTTCGAGATATTTTAATAGCTATTTTTTTAGGAGCATCAATATTTGCTGATGCTTTTTTTGTCGCTTTTAGACTTCCTAATACTTTTAGACGGCTTTTTGCTGAAGGTACCTTTAATGCAGCTTTCATACCTAGCTATACTGCTGAAAAGTTAAAAAATAAAGTTAAAGGAAAAATATTTGCTGACGATGTGCTGAGTGCTCTGTTGCTGATTTTACTTTTTATAGTAACTCTTGCTGAAATATTTACACCTTATTTAGTTTATTTAATTGCGCCTGGATTTATTGCTGATGAAGTAAAGTTTAATCTTGCTGTTGAATTTACAAGAATTACATTTCCGTTTTTATTATTTGTTAGTTTATCATCTTTTTTTTCAGGAATTTTAAATTCGAATAATAAATTTGGTATAGCTGCCGCCACACCAATAATTTTAAATATTGTATTGATAATTAGTATTTTAATATCTTATTTCCAAAATTTAAATATCGCAAAACAACTTTCTTATGGTGTTACATTAGCTGGTGTAATACAATTAATATTTTTGATCTATTTTACATTAGGTTTTTACAAGCCAAATATCAAATTCAAATTGAAAATTACAAGTAAAGTTAAATTTTTTTTTAAAAAATTGTTGCCAAGTATTTTTTCATCTGGTGTAACACAAATAAATATTTTGGTTGGAACAATAATTGCCTCTTTTCAGTCAGGAGCGGTTTCATATTTGTATTATGCAGACAGAGTTTATCAAATTAATTTAGCTATTGCTGGAATAGCTGTAGGAACAGTTTCCTTACCTGTTCTTTCTAAGGCTTTAAAATTAAGAAATTTTTCAAAAGTTTCAAATATACAAAATAGATCTTTAGAATTATCTTTATTACTATCAATGCCTGCTAGTGTGGGTTTAATAATTGCGTCAAAAGAAATAGTCAGTGGATTATTTGGATATGGTTCCTTTACAGCTGAAGATGTAAAGATGACCTCTGGTGCATTAAAGTTTTTTGGTTTTGGTGTTATTGCATTTGCTTTGATTAAAATCTTATCTAATTTTTACTTTGCAAGAGATAATACAAAAACACCATTTTATATTTCTTCATTTATCGTATTTTTGAATATAGTTATTAGTGTAAGTTTTTTTAATC
Source organism: uncultured Pelagibacteraceae bacterium (assembly GCA_902569465.1). GTDB lineage: Bacteria > Pseudomonadota > Alphaproteobacteria > Pelagibacterales > Pelagibacteraceae > Pelagilacustribacter. The sequence goes on from CACFUE010000001.1 coordinate 4,659, forward strand.
AAATAGGATTTTTAATCATTCCAATTTCTACCTCAATCTCTACTTGGATTGGCGTTTTGATCTTTTTATTCTTTTTAAAGAAAAGGAATTATTTACTTTTACAAAACAAATTACTTTATAATATTCTTAAAATTGTTATCTCTACTGCCATTATGGCCTCAATATTAATATTTTTCTTAGATAGATACACTGTTCGTCTAGATTATGCATACACCTATAAGTCGATTTATTTATTAATTATTGTAGGTTTCGTTGGGATTGTTTATTTGTTATCCTGTTATTTATTTGGATTATTGAAAATTAAAAATTATAAAACAATTTAAATGACAAAAAAAAAATTAGTTTTTTCTGGAGTTCAACCAACTGGAAATTTACATTTAGGCAACTATCTTGGAGCTCTAAAAAACTTTGTCTCGTTACAAAAAGAAATGAACTGCATATACTGTGTAGTAGATTTACATGCTATAACTACCTTTCAAAATCCTACTGAACTTCAGAAAAATGTTTTAGAAACAGTTGCAAGTTTTATAGCAACAGGTCTAAATCCAGACAAAAGTATTTTATTTAACCAATCCTCAGTTTCAGGCCACGCAGAATTAGCCTGGATTTTAAATTGTGTATCTAGAATTGGCTGGTTAAATCGAATGACTCAATTTAAAGATAAAGCTGGTTCAGATAAAGAGAAAGCTAGCGTAGGATTATATATTTATCCTAATTTAATGGCGGCAGATATACTTCTTTATAAAGCGACACATGTTCCAGTTGGTGCAGATCAAAAACAACATCTTGAACTATCGAGAGATATTGCACAGAAATTTAATAATGATTTTAATTGTAAAGATTTTTTTCCATTACCAGATCCATTAATACCAAAAAATGTTTCAAGAGTAATGAGTTTAAGGGACGGAACAAAAAAAATGAGCAAGTCAGAGGAGTCTGATTATTCGAGAATAAACTTAAGAGACAGTTCCGATGAAATTAGTAAAAAAATTAAAAAAGCTAAAACAAATTCAGAGCAAATACCTGTGAGTTTAAATGAGTTAGAAAAAAGACCCGAAGCTTTAAATCTAATAAATATTTATACAGAAATATCAAAAACTAAAATTGAAAAGGTATTAAATGAAATGTCTGGAAAAGAATATTCCTTTTTAAAAATGAAATTAACAGAATTATTAATTAGCGAGATAACACCTGTCGGTAAAGAAATAGAAAAACTTTTGAAAGATAAGTCACATTTAGAGCAAATTTTAAAAAAAGGTAAGGAAAAAGCCAATATAATCGCTGAGGAAAACCTTAAAAATATACGTGAAAAAGTAGGATTGATATAATATAAATTTTGCATGATACAAACTGAAACTACTCCAAATCCAAATTCATTAAAATTTCTTTCAGAGAAAACAATCTCAGCTATCGGCACTGAGGAATTTCAAAAAAATAAATCAAATGAATTGCAAAACACTTTTATCAAAGAGCTTTTAGATTTTAAAGGGGTGGAACTGGTGCTTTTGTCAAAAAATTTTTTATCAGTAAAAAAAACAGATGAAGTTTCATGGAATGATCTTAAACCTATGGTAATTTCTCACTTAAATCATTATTTTGAAAATAATAAAGAACCAATTTTAAAAGAAAATAAAAAAACACAATCAGTACCAAGCAACAATGACGAAACTGTAAAAAAAATAATCGATGTTTTAGATACTAAAATCAGACCAGCTGTTGCTAGGGATGGTGGTGACATTAAATTTAAATCTTTTGAAAATGGTGTTGTTAAGGTAGAATTACAAGGTAGTTGTTCTGGATGTCCAAGTTCGTTGATGACTCTTAAGCAAGGTGTTCAAAATCTTTTAAAACATTATGTTAAGGAAGTTAATTCAGTAGAGGCAAATTAGTCTATGAAAAAAAAATTAAGTTATAGAGATAAGTTATTAGAATTAGCTTATATTTATAATGTTAGAGAAATTCAAGAATATACTAAAAGAAGAAAAAATCTTACAACAGGACAAATTGAATTAATTTTAAAAAAAAACAAAATTATAATTCCTAAAGATTTTAAAACAAGTTTTTTCAAAGAAAATTTTATAAAACCAATATCAAAGCTAAGATCGAATATAGTAGATTATAAAGAAGAAAAAATTAAAGATAAAAACAGATTTTTCAGAAGAGTAGAAAACTATAAATATGATACATCAAGGAAAGTGAACCATGGAATAAGCAGTCTATGGAAAGGATTAGGTAATGCAGGAATTAATTTTTTAAACGTGCTTCCAACATTAGGAAGCACAGTTGGAAAATTTTTTGGAAATCTTTTTACCGATGTTTTCAACTCCATTTATAACCAACAGATTGATCAGAAAAGTGCAAAAAATGTAATTCTAGGTTTTTTTGTAGTCATCGGTATCACTACTGCTTTGATTGCAGGATTTAACACCTATAAAAATTATGATTTTTCAAAAAATAAAGTGGAAACAAAAAAGCCTGAAGTAAAAGTAAAGAAAGAAGCAAAAAAACCTGAGGTAAAAGTAAAAAAAGAAACAAAAAAACCTGAGGTAAAAGAAAAAAAAGAAACAAAAAAACCAGAACTTAAAGTAAAAGAAAAAAACGTTGCTGAAGTAATATTACCAGATTTAAATCTCAAAACAGAAACAGTAATACAGCTTTTCAAAGATGTTGATTACGATTTAAGAAAAGTAAGAAATGAAAAATTAGTAAAGCCTATATACTTTACACAATTTCCTAGAGATTTGGATAATCTACAGAGTGTGAAACTAAAAAAAGAAACTTTTATAAAAATTGTACTACCTTTAATCGTAGCAGAAAATGAAAAAATATTAGACGACAGGCAAAAATTAAAAATTTTGGATAAAAAAAAGTATACTTCTGATTTGGAGAAGCAATGGTTGAGGCAAAAACTTTTAGAATATAAAGTAAAAAAAGGGAATATAAATGAATTGATGACAAGAATGGACATGATCCCAGTTTCTATAGCATTAGCTCAGGCTGCAAAAGAAAGCGGTTGGGGGACTTCTAGATTTGCTTTAGAGGGGAATGCTATTTTTGGTCAGTGGACCTGGGATGGGCAAGGAATAGCTCCATTAAAAAGAGATAGCAATAAAAACCACAAAATTTTAAAATTTCCTATATTGAGAGCCTCTGTTAAGGCATATAAAAATAATCTAAACACCCATAAGAGTTATGCAAAATTTAGAGAAAAAAGAAAATCGCTAAGGGATAAAAATAAAAAAATTACAGGATTATCTCTGACTGATACTTTAAAAAATTACGCTCAAACTGGCTCGGAATATACGAAGATTTTAAATCAAATAATTACTCAAAATAGATTGTCTGACTTTGAACCAGTTAGATTAGTAAATTCTGTGAAGCAAGTAGAGTTAAATTCTTAACTTACCTATCACTAACCACATATTGAATGCCTAACCATCTCCAATAGCCATCTTTCTCTTTAAGAGAGCAATTTATTCTTCCTCTCTCTCCTACAAATTTTTCTTCAATATTTATTTCTAGTATTTCGTCTTTAGTAAAAGAAATTTTAGAATTTCTCCATTTATTTCCTTCATTAGAGAAACATGCAATTTGACTCAAATTTTTAATATCATTAAAAAATTCAATTTTCACTTTAGGGGGATTGTTAACCTGAAGCAAATATCTATTATTTGGGCTAATATTTTTATATTTTAAAGGTAAAGTTTTCATTAATGTTTTAAATCTTTTTATTTCTCCGTATTTTTCATTTATTGGAAATCTTGGAAGACCAAACAAATCTTTTGTTTCATCTATTACGCCTGAGTGTTGTCCAAATGCATATTTGAAGCCAAGATCTTTGATAATTTTTTGAAACTCAAGACTATACTCACCAAATGGATAAGAAAAAAATTTTGAGTTTTGACCAAGTTTTTGTTCAAAGATCTTTATTGATTTAATAATATCATTTTTAATTATTTCATTGCTTTCATCTACTAGATATTCGTGAGAGTGACTGTGGTTACCAATTTCAACATTTTCTGAATTATGAAGTTCTAGAATTTGACTCCAATCCATATAATTAAAAGATCCTACTTCTCTTGTATTAACGAAAAGGATAAATGGAATATTTTTTTCTTTTAAAATTGGCCAAGCATTTTTGTAAAATGATAACAACCCATCATCAATTGTAAGTAAAATTTTTCTATTCTTCTTATTTTCAGAAAGACTTTTATTAAAATTTTTTGGATGTACAAACTCAATCCCCTCATTTTCAATGATTTTTAATTGCTCTTTAAAAATATCTAATTGAATGTTTGTTGATGGGTATTTGCTTTCATTAAATCTATGGTACATTATTGAAATTAAGCCAAAATCTTCAAAGCTAATATTATTTTCAGCGAGTAGCTTTTTTTGGTTTAATTCAAGATTTATGATTAATAGTAAAACGATTGATAATTTTTTAATAATTAATTGCATTGGAAACAATGATAAATTAGGTCTTAAGATAAATAAAGAATTTTTTATACATAATTTAAATCTTAAAAAAAATAAAGAAAGTCTTGTGTATGAAATATCGAATTTTCTTATAGCTCATAAAGTTAAACTCGATGAACATTTTAGTGTAATAATTAACCAAGGGCCTGGCAGTTTTTCAGGTTTAAGGATTTCATTAGCAGTTGCAAAAGGACTTAAAATTTCTAAAAATGTCAGACTTTATGGATTTAAAAATGATGATTTACCCATATTTAACCAAGAAAATATAGAAAAAATGATAATGAAAAATTTAAATGAAAAAAAATTGATTAAGCCCATTTATTTAAGTTAAATTAAGTTATGAGCATTATTGAAGAAAAATGTAAACAGAAAGGAGTAAGGCTTACTGATCAACGTAAAGTAATTGCCAAAATACTCTCTGAGTCAAAAGAAGTATATGGATCAAAAGATCATCCTGATGTAGATGAACTTCATAAAAGAGTTACAGCTTTAGATGATAAGATTAGTATAGCAACTGTATACAGAACCGTTAAACTTTTTGAGGAAGCCGGGATTTTAATTAAACATGACTTTAAAGCAGGCAAAGCTCGTTATGAAATCAATGATGATCATAATCATTTAATAGACATCAACAGCGGAGAAATAGTTGAATTTGTAGACAAAGATATCGAGGAACTTCAAAAAAAAATAGCAAAGAAACTTGGGTATAATTTAGTTGATCATAAACTAGAACTTTATGGTTCAAAAATAAAAAAGTAATTTGGAAAAAAAAATTTTTATAAAAACTTTTGGCTGTCAAATGAATGAGTACGATAGCAATCGTATTTTTGATCTAACAAAAAAGATTGATTACATTAAAACAAAAAATGTAGAAGAAGCTGATTGTTATATTTTAAACACTTGTCATATTAGAGAAAAGGCAACAGAAAAAGTCTATCATGACATAGGTAGAATAAAAAAAAGATTTAGGAATAAAAAAAAGCCTATTGTAATTATAGCAGGATGCGTTGCTCAAGCAGAGGGGGATATCTTATTGCAAAGAGAAAAATATATTGACGCGGTGATTGGTCCACAATCATACCACCTATTGAATAATGCAATAAAAAAAATTGAAAAGAAATTAAGAAATTTAAATCTTACAGAATTCGAAACACAAGAAAAATTTGATAATTTAAATTTATTAAAAAACTCTGAAAGCAATGTTTCCTCTTTTTTAACAATACAAGAAGGTTGTAATAAATTTTGCAAGTTTTGCGTAGTTCCATATACAAGAGGTGCAGAGTATTCTCGTTCTGTTGATGAAATTGTAAAAGAGTGTTATCATTTGATCAACAACGGAGCTAAGGAAATTACTTTACTAGGTCAAAACGTAAATGCTTACAATCATGATGGAAAAAAGCTATCAGATTTAATTAAAGAAATTTCAAAATTTAATGATTTAAAGAGAATTAGATATACAACTTCGCACCCAATAGATTTTTCAGATGATTTAATTAATATTTATCAAGAGACCGATAAGTTGATGCCACTAATACATTTACCTGTTCAAAGCGGTTCAAATAAAATTTTAAGGCTAATGAACAGAAAACATACAGTAGAATATTATATAAATTTAATTAATAGGTTAATAAAAATTAATTCAAAAATTAAATTTTCAAGTGATTTTATAATTGGTTATCCAGGTGAAAACGATAAAGATTTTGAAGATACTTTAAATCTTTTAAAAGAGATAAAATTTATAAATTCTTTTTCGTTTATTTTTAGTCCAAGGCCAGGAACACCAGCAGCTGAAATCGATCAATTGGATAAAAATATTGCTAAAGAGAGGCTTAGTATATTTCAAAAAACAGCAGAGGATATAAAAATGAAATTTAGAAAAAACCTTTACAATAAAAAATCAACTGTATTATTTGAGAATAGAATGGTTGGAAAGAAAGAGTTTTTTGGTAGAGATGAATTACAAAACTCAGTAATAGTAAAAACTAGTGAAGATTTAAAAGGAAAGATAAAAAATGTTGATATCACTGGTGGTAATCAAAATACATTATTTGGAAACATTGATTTTAAGAATAATCAAAAAAATGCAGCTGCTTAAATATGTCAGAGATTAGTAATCTTGATCAAAACTTATCTATAAAAAAAATTGATAAGGATACAATTAACGTACAAATTTCAAATAATGAAATGCTAATGTCTATAGTTGGTCAATTTGACCAAAATCTAAAAGATTTAGCTAAACTTACTTCTACAAATATTTTTTTTAGAGGGAACTCAATTACTTGTAAGGGTAAAAGACAGAATACAGAAGCATTTAGTGAGGCTATAAAATTTTTAATTAATAAATATTTTTTAACAAAAATTATAGAAAAAGAAGATATACTTTTAGCTGTGAAAAAAAATATTGAACAAAAAGAGTCAAATGTAAAATCTTTTCAACAATTAATTAAAACTCCTAGAAAATCAGTTATAGCTAGATCTGAAAAACAATCAGATTATATTAAGGCTCTTAAAGAGAATGATATTGTGATGTCTTTAGGGCCAGCAGGGACTGGAAAGAGTTTTTTAGCAGTATCTGTTGGCGTCACTATGTTAATGGAAAAAAAAATCGAAAGAGTTATTTTATCTAGGCCAGCAGTCGAGGCAGGTGAAAAATTAGGATTTTTACCAGGTGACATGAAAGAAAAAGTGGATCCTTATTTAAGACCTTTGTATGATGCTCTATATGAGCTCTTTGGTGCAGATAAAATCGATAAAAAGATAGAGTCAGGTGAAATAGAAATCGCACCTTTAGCTTTTATGAGGGGAAGAACTCTAAAAAATTGTTTTGCAATTCTTGATGAAGCACAAAATGCTACTGAGACTCAAATTAAAATGTTTTTAACAAGAATTGGAGAAAATTCAAAATTAGTAGTTAATGGAGATCCTTCACAGATAGACTTAATAAATAAATCACAATCAGGTCTTATTAGATCTAAAAATATTTTAAAACATTTAAAAGAAATAAAAGTTATAGAATTTGATCATAATGATGTTGTAAGACATCCGCTTGTTTCAAAAATTATTAGAGCTTATCAAAATAAAAGCGCTGATGATTAATATAAATATTATTTCCACAAATAAAAATATAAATCGTTTTTATAAAGACCATAATAGTTTTATTCAAAAAAAAATAAATAAATTAAACAAAAGATTTACAAAATATAAAAAAAAAATCGTTTTTTTTTCTTTATTAATATCCGGAGATAGTGAAATTAAAAAATTAAATAAAAAGTTCAGAAAAAAAGATAAATCAACTGATGTTTTATCTTTTCCCTTTTATAAAAAAAATGAATTAAAAAAAAAATTAAAAAAAGAAAAGGAAATTTATTTAGGGGACGTTATAATTAATATAAATAAAATAAAAAAAAGTAATAAGCCTCATTTTAGAAAAGAATTTAATAAGCTTTTAATACACGGCTTAACTCATCTTTTTGGGTATGAGCATAAGAAAGATAAAGATTATTATATAATGAAAAAAGTTGAAAAAAAATTTCTTTCATATCTAAAATAAATGATTGAAAATTATTTAAATAATAGATTAGTAACTTTGTATTTTATACCATTTACAATTGGTTCACTATCAGTTTTTTCTTTCCAACCATTTAATCTTACTTTTATCAATTTCATTATATTACCTTTATTTTTCTATCTAATTGTTTTTATAAAAAAAAGATCAAAAAGTAGATATAGAAAAAAACCTTTTAAAAAAAATTTATTTATATTTGGTACTTCTTTTGGATTTGGTTTTTACTTATGTGGTATTCATTGGATAAATAATTCTCTAACTTTTGACGAAAGTTTTAAAATTTTAATCCCTTTTGGTTTAATTCTAATACCCATTTTTTTAAGTTTATTCTTTTCACTTTTAACTTTAGTTATAGGACCGTTCCTTGATCTAAATTTTAAATCAATATTCCTTTTGTCAAGCAGTATGGCTTTTTCTGATTATATTAGATCTAAAATTTTTACAGGTTTCCCCTGGAATTTATGGGCTTATAGTTTTTCTGAGGCAAATGAGATAATACAAATATTGAATATTATTGGTTTATTCGCATTTAACTTAATTTCTATAACTATTTTTTTACTACCTACCGTTCTCTTTTTTAAAGTGAATTTAAAAAACAAAATTTTTACCCTATCTATTATCGCTGTCCTTCTTACATCTTTTTTTATCTATGGAAACCATTCAATTAATCGAAATGAAAATTTATTAAGTGTCAATGAGGAGAAATTTAATATTAAAGTTATCTCTCCAAATTTTGATCTTAACTATGGGCTTTCAGAAAGAGAAATCAAAACAAGATTAGAAAAACTGATACGATACAGTGAACCAAATAAAGATTTAAAAACACTTTTCGTTTGGCCTGAAGGAGTCTTTAGTGGCTATAGTTTTAAAGAAATATTATTTTTGAAAAATTTTTTTTTAGATAGTTTTGACGATAATCATTTAATTTTATTTGGGATTAATAGGCATAATGATAAAATGAACGGGCTTTTCAATAGCTTAATTGTTATAAATAATCGGATGGAAATTGTTGGAGAGTACAAAAAACAAAAACTGGTTCCTTTCGGTGAATTTCTACCATATGAAAAAATTTTAAATAAAATAGGTCTTAAAAAAATTACAGAAGGCCATGGTTCGTTCTTAAAAGGTAAAAAGCAGCAAGAAAATATTTTAATTGATAATTTAAATATTCTTCCCCTAATTTGCTACGAAGTTATATTTACAGAATTAACTCAAAACACGCATCCAGATACAAACTTAATCGTAAATATATCTGAAGACGGTTGGTTTGGAAATTCAATTGGACCACACCAACATTTTGCAAAGGCTATTTTTAGAGCCGTTGAACAAAATTTATTTCTTGTAAGATCAGTCAATAAAGGTACAACTGCAATCATAAGTAATAAAGGTCAGATATTAAAGACACTTAATTCTAACGAGTCAGGTAGTATTGAGCAAGATGTGCCTTTGATCCAAAGCAAAAAAAGAAATAAAAATGATTTGATATTTTATACACTTTTAATTACATATATTTTTATTTTTAAGTTTTATAAAAAGAACAATGTCTAATAAAAATTTTTTATTTACCAGCGAGTCAGTTTCAGAAGGTCATCCAGACAAAGTATGTGATAGAATTTCTGATATGGTAGTAGATTCGTATTTGTCAATGGATCCAGTTTCAAGAGTTGCTTGTGAGACACTTACTACAACTAATAAAGTAATATTAGCTGGTGAAACAAGAGGTCCAAAAATTAATAAAGATGAATTAATTGAAAAAGTTCGAAATTGCATAAAAGATATCGGATACGATCAGAAAGGTTTCAGTTGGAAAACTGCAAATATAGAAACATTTTTGCATGAGCAATCTTCGGATATAGCTATGGGTGTTGACTCAAAAGAAAATAAAGACGAGGGTGCGGGAGACCAAGGAATAATGTTTGGATACGCTTGCACTGAAACAGAAGAGTTAATGCCAGCACCAATTTATTATTCACATAAAATTCTTAGATTAATGGCACACGATAGAAAGAATGGAACTTTAAAAGGTATCGAGCCAGATTCAAAAAGCCAAGTCACAATGTTATATCAAAACAATAAGCCTATTAAAGTAACCTCAGTTGTAATATCCACTCAACATGCAAAAGATCTTAACCAAGAAAAAGTAAGAGATTTGATTATTCCATACATTAATAAATCTATTCCTAAGGAATTTATCGAGAGCTTAGATAGCAAAGAAATCTATATAAATCCTACTGGTCAATTTATAATTGGTGGACCCGACGGTGATACAGGCTTAACTGGGAGAAAAATAATAGTTGATACTTATGGTGGTGCAGCACCACATGGCGGTGGTGCCTTTTCAGGAAAAGATCCAACAAAGGTAGATAGATCCGCAGCTTATGCCTCAAGATATCTTGCCAAAAACATAGTTTCTGCCGGTGTCTCTAAAAAATGTCTAATTCAACTAGCTTATGCTATAGGAGTTTCTAAACCTTTATCAATACTAATAAAATTAGATGATGGTGATGAAAATAAAGTAGATGAAGTTAAAAAAATAATTAATCAAAATTTTGATCTATCGCCCAGAGGAATACGAGAAATGCTTAATCTTAATAAACCAATTTATGAAGTGACATCTGCTTATGGTCACTTTGGCAGAAAACCAACAAATAAAGGTGAATTTTCATGGGAAAAAACAGATAAGGCTGATTTATTTAATCTGTGATCTTGAAAAAACCATAATTTTCTTTTAAAAATATTAAAATTATTGAAAATTCAAAATGGGCTTAAGCCCATTTTTTTTTAGGAGCACTATAAATGTTAAATCGTGGATTAGATAAACTCGAACTTTTAAGAATAGTCGAAGCTGTGGCTAACGAGAAATCTATAGATAAAGAACTAGTTATTGGTTCAATGGAGAGCGCTATTCAAAAAGCCGCGTTAACTAAATTCGGAAACGATAATGAAATAGAGGTAATTATTGATAGAGAAAGTGGAGAGATAAAAATTCAAAAGATACTTTTAATCGTAGAGCAGGTTGAGGATCCTGCTAGAGAAATTTCAATAGAAGAAGCTAAAAAAATTAATAAAAAAGACCAGCTTAAAATTGGGGAGAAGATTTATGAGGAATTACCTCAAATAGATTTCGGACGTATTGCGGCCCAAAGCGCTAAACAAGTTATCAGTAGCAGAGTTAGAGAAGCAGAGAAGAACAGACAATACGAGGACTTTATAGACAAACAAGGCCAGATATTGAGTGGAATAATTAAAAGACTTGAATATGGTAATGTGATTGTAGACTTAGGTAAAGCAGAGGGAGTAATTAAAAAAGATGAACTTATCCCTAGAGAAATTCTTAAGACAGGAGATAGAGTAAAAGCGTATTGTTATGAAGTAAAAAAAGAAATCAAAGGGCATCAAATTTTCTTATCCAGAGCTCATCCTCAATTTTTAGCAAGATTATTTTTTCAAGAAGTGCCAGAAATTTATGAGGGAACTATAGAAATAAAATCAGTAGCTAGAGATCCTGGCAGTAGAGCAAAAATTTGTGTTCACTCACAAGACTCATCAATTGATCCAGTTGGTGCATGTGTAGGGATGAGGGGTAGTAGAGTTCAAACAATAGTAAACGAGCTACACGGTGAAAAAATTGATATAATAAAGTGGACAGAAGATCTTCCTACTTTAATTTCAGAGTCACTCTCTCCTGCTGAGATTCAAAGAGTTTTAATCGATCAAGATAATAAAAGAATAGATATAATTTTAACAGAAGAAAACTTAAGTAAGGCTATAGGTAGAAGAGGTCAAAATGTAAGATTAGCATCAAAACTTACAAATTATGAAATTGATATTTTAACCGATAAGGAGGACTCAGAGAGGAGACAAGCTGAATTCAAAGATAGGACAGAAACTTTAATTAAAAATTTAGAAGTTGACGAAACTTTAGGTCAACTTTTGGTTTCAGAAGGTTTTGTATCAATTGAAGAAATAGCGAATTCAAAGCCTGAGGACATTTCGAAAATAGACGCAATTGATGCTGAAACAGCAGAGGAATTAATAAACAGATCTAAAGAAAATCTTATTAAAGAAAGAGAAGCTGTAGCTCAAAAATTAAAGGAATTAGGCGTTGAAGAAAAATTAATTGATTTAAAAGGAATGACTCAGGGAATGCTTGTAATCCTTGGACAAAAAAATATTAAAAAACTCTCTGATTTTGCAGATCTGTCCTCAGATGAACTCATCGGAGGATTTGACGAGATAAAAGGTAAAAAGATAAGAATTGAGGGTTATTTAGAGGAATTTTCTCTTTCCAGAAAAGAAGCCGATGAATTAATAATGGCAGCGAGAGAAATAGTTTACAAATAATGTTATGGATAAAGATAAAAAAAAAACACTCACTATCTCTTCAACGCTAAAAAAGAAAATTGATACTTCTTCAATAACATCATCTGGCAAAAAATCTTTTTCAGTAGAAAAAAAAAAATCATTTAAGCATAACAAAAACTTAAATAGACAAAATTTTTCAGTTAATCCTTTAAATAAAGAGGCTAATATAAAAAAAAAAAGTTTTACTAGAAAATTTATAGAACAACAGGCCACGAAAGATTTTATAAAAAAAGAAAATAAACCAGCCGGAAAGAGTAAATTAAAATTAAAAACACCATTAGATAAAAGAGATTTCAAACTTACAGTTTCCAGAGCACTAAATGTTGAGGAAATTGAAATCAAACAGAGAAGCTTAGCCTCAGTTAAACGAGCAAGATTAAAAGAGAAAAAAAATAAACCTGAGAGTGATGAAAAAAAAGAATTTAAAAAAGTTATTAGAGAGGTAAAAATACCTCAACAAATTACAATACAAGAGTTATCAAATCGAATGGCCGAGAAATCAAGTGAAATAATTAAATTTTTATTTAATATGAAGGTTGTTGCAACAATTAATCATAATATAGATAAAGATACTGCAGAGTATATTGTAAAAGAGTTTGGGCATAAGCCTATTTTAGAGGAAAAAAATTCAATCGAAACAAACAAAATAAAAGAAAATATAAGTGGAGACATTAAAACAAGGCCGCCGGTAGTTACAATTATGGGCCACGTAGATCATGGAAAAACTTCTTTATTGGATGCACTACGTGATTCAAATATTGTTTCTGGAGAATACGGAGGAATTACTCAACATATTGGAGCTTATCAAATTAAAGCTGGAGAAGAAAAGCTTATAACTTTTATAGATACACCTGGTCATGCTGCTTTTACTGAAATGAGAGCAAGAGGATCGAAAATTACCGATATCGTTGTTCTTGTGGTTGCTTCTGATGATGGCATTAAACCTCAAACAGTTGAGGCTATTAAACATGCAAAAGCTGCTAATGTTCCAATAATTGTTGCAATTAACAAGTGTGATCTTCCAGAAAAGAATATAAATAAAATCAAAAATGAAATGATGCAGTATGAACTAATAGCAGAGGATCTTAGCGGTGACACTTTGTTTGTAGAAGTTTCAGCTCTTAAAAAAATCAATTTGGACAAACTGAAAGAAAGTATTTTACTTCAGTCAGAGATTCTTGATTTAAAAGCTTCTTATACTGATAAAGCTAGAGGTGTTGTGATTGAGTCAAAAATTGACAAAGGAAAAGGTCCTGTCTCTACTATTTTGATCAGTAATGGAAAACTAAAAAGAGGCGACTTTTTTATTTGTGGTGACACTTGGGGAAAAATACGGGCTATGATTAATCATGAGGGAAAAATTGTAGATCAAGCCTTTCCATCTATGCCAGTTGAAATATTAGGCATGAATAGTTCTGCTTATGCAGGAGCTGAATTTATTGTTACATCTAATGAGGAAGAGGCAAAAAAAATGTCAGAATTTAAAAGGGATAGTAATATTAATAATAAATCTCTAGCAAAAGACAAAACAACACTTTTTGATGACTCGAAAAATAAAGATGAGTTAAATATAATTATAAAATCTGACGTTCAAGGATCAAGCGAGGCTTTGAATATGGCCATTAATAAAATTAAACATAACGAAGTCGAGGCAAAAATTATTTTATCTGATATTGGCATGATTAATGAAACTGACGTCTCACTTGCTAAGGCATCAAATGCAATTTTAATAGGGTTTAACGTAAAACCTAATCGAGAGGCAAAACACTTGGCGGAGGAGCAAAAAATTAATATCAAGTATTTTAATATAATATACGAGGCGTTAGATTATATAGAGAAGTCGTTATCTGGTTTATTAGAGCCAGATATAAAGGAAACTGTATTAGGAAGTGCAGAAATTCAAAAAATATTTAAAGTATCTAGCGCGGGAAAAATAGCTGGATCTAAAGTAATTAGTGGAGAAATTAAAAGCAAATCAAAAGCAAGAATTATAAGAGATGGAGTTGTAGTTTATAGTGGGGAAATATTATCTTTATTTAGAGAAAAGAACCAAGTAAAAGAAGTTGGAACTGGTTTGGAATGTGGAATTAGCGTAAAAGATTTTATTGATTTTAAAGAAAAAGATGTGATCGAATCTTATCTTTCAGAGAAAATACAGAGGTCAATTTAATGAATAATCATTCATCATCAAGACCTTATAGCCAGAGACAGTTAAGAGTAGGAGAATTAGTGAAACAAAATTTGGGTGAATTATTTATTAGAAATGAGGCTAAAATTCCTTCGATTAATTCAAAATTGATAACTGTCACTGAAGTAAGAATGACACCAGATTTAAAGACAGCTAGAATTTATGTAATTCCATTAGGCGGCAAAGATATAAAAGAGACTGTAAAAATCTTGACGGAGAACTCACATCTTGTTAGAAAAGCATTGTCTAAAAGGCTTGATATTAAGTTTCTTCCTAAACTCACTTTTGTTGAAGATAACTCATTTGAATATGCTGAAAAGATTGAGAGAATTATAAAAAAGAATAAAGATAATGATAAAGAAAAAAAAAGATATAATTAAATCCCTTGCCATACATGCGAAGGATGTTGGTTCAACCGAAATACAAATAGGATTGCTTACTGATAAAATTACAAAATTATCAGATCATTTTAAAAAATTTAAAAAAGATAAACATTCTACTTTAGGATTAGCTAAATCTGTTAATAAAAGAAAAAAACTTTTAGCTTATTTAAAGAAAAAGAATAATGAATCTTATCTAAAAGTTATAAAACAATTAAATTTAAGGAAATAATGTTTAAAATACACAAGGAAGAAATAGAAGTTAATAGTAAAAAATTAACTTTAGAAACGGGCAAAATTGCAAGACAAGCTGATGGAGCAATTATAGCATCTTTAGGTGAAACAGTAGTCATAGCTACTGCCGTAGGTGCAAAAAAAGTTGCTGATGGTCAAGATTATTTTCCATTATCAGTAAATTACCAAGAAAAATACTATGCCGCTGGTAAAATACCAGGTGGATACTTTAAAAGAGAAGCTAGACCAACCGAGTCAGAAACTTTGATATCTAGATTGATTGACAGGCCTATCAGGCCACTGTTTCCTTCAGGTTTTATGAACGAAGTTCAAGTTTTACCTACAGTTTTATCTTACGATACAGAAAATCAACCAGATATTTTGGCAATCATAGCATCTTCTGCAGCTCTGGCTATTTCAGGATTACCATTTATGGGGCCAATCGCTGCGAGCAGAGTTGGATACAAAGATGGAAAGTATTTATTAAATCCCACTGTTGATGAATTAAAAGAATCAGAATTAGACTTAGTTGTTGCTGGGACTAAAGATGCAGTTTTGATGGTTGAGTCAGAAACATCAGGATTAACCGAAAAAGTTATGCTAGATGCAGTAAAATTTGGACACGAAAAATTTGTACCAATAATTGAATCGATCGAAAAGCTAGCAAAAAAGGCTGGAAAGCCTAAATGGGAAGTGGAAGAAGTTGATCATTCTGAAATTAAAAAGAAAATTGTTGGAAAATTCGAAAGCAGCTTGAGAAGTGCATTTAAAGAAATAGACAAGAAAAAAAGATCTACAGCTATTTCTGAAATAGAGACTCAATGCAAAGAAATGTTTGTTGAAGATGAAACTGTTACAGAAAATCAAGCGATGTCCCAATTAAAATCTTTGGAAAAAGACATTGTGAGAACTGCAATATTAAAAGAAAAGAAAAGAATTGATGGACGAGGGCTAGCAGACGTGAGACAGATAAAGTGTGAAGTTGGTGTCTTACCAAGAACTCATGGATCTGCTCTTTTTACAAGAGGAGAAACGCAAGCTCTTGTAGTAACTACACTTGGAATGACAGAAGACGAGCAAAGATTAGAGAGTCTTGAAGGCATGCAAAGATCAAACTTTATGTTACATTATAATTTTCCTCCATTTTCAGTTGGAGAATGCGGTAGAATAGGTACTGGAAGAAGGGAAATTGGACACGGAAAACTTGCTTGGAGAGCAATTAATTCGTCTTTACCAACAAAAGAAAATTTTCCATACACATTAAGAGTAGTTTCAGAAATAACAGAGTCTAATGGATCTTCATCTATGGCTACAGTTTGTGGAACTTCTCTATCTTTAATGGATGCAGGAGTTCCAATTAAAGAACCAGTTGCTGGAATTGCAATGGGATTAATTAAAGAAGGCGAAGATTTCTCCGTTCTTTCTGATATTTTGGGAGATGAAGACCATTTAGGAGATATGGATTTTAAAGTAGCTGGCACAAAAAATGGTATCACTTCACTTCAAATGGATATAAAAATCACCGGCATAACCTTTGAAATTATGGAAAAGGCCTTAAATCAAGCTAAGTCAGGAAGAGAAAAAATTTTAGATGAAATGAATAAAGCCATTAAAACTTCAAGAAAAGAGTTTTCAAAACATACACCTAAAATGGAAACAATAAAAGTTGATAAAAAAGATATAGCTACTGTCATTGGTAAAGGTGGAGCAACAATTAGAGAAATAGTTGAAACCTCAGGGGCCAAAGTTGATGTTAAAGACACAGGTGAGGTAACAGTAGCTGCACCAGATGAAGCTTCAAGAA
Organism: uncultured Pelagibacteraceae bacterium; assembly: GCA_902569465.1. Lineage (GTDB taxonomy): Bacteria > Pseudomonadota > Alphaproteobacteria > Pelagibacterales > Pelagibacteraceae > Pelagilacustribacter. The sequence goes on from CACFUE010000001.1 coordinate 21,671, forward strand.
ACAAAGCTATTGATTTCATTAAAAATTTAGTGGCTAAACCAGAAATGGGTAAAATTTACAAAGGTAAAGTCGTAAAAATTATGGAGTTTGGAGCTTTTGTAAACTTTTTAGGAAAACAAGATGGTCTTGTTCATATCTCTGAACTCGCTGATAAAAGAGTGGCAAAAGTTGGCGATATTGTTAAAGAGGGTGACGAAGTTTCAGTTAAAGTTGTTGGATTTGACAGAGGAAAAGTAAAATTATCAATGAAACAAGCTTCTGCTTAACTTATATTTTTAGGATCGGGCATGCCTACTTTATTGTACCCTGCGTCTACATAATGAATTTCACCAGTAACTCCTGCAGCTAAATTACTTAGTAAATATAATGCAGAATTACCTACGTCGTGAATGTCTACATTTCTTTGTAAAAAAGAATGATCCTCATTCCATTTATATAAAAATTTTGCGTCTCCGATCGCAGAAGCAGCTAAAGTTTTAATTGGACCCGCGCTTATCGCGTTTACTCTTATATTTTTTTTTCCAAGATCCCTGGCTAAATACTTTACACTTGCCTCTAATGCAGATTTACAAACTCCCATTACATTATAATTTGGTATTGCTTTAGTAGATTCGTAAGTAAGAGTTAGCAAGCTTCCTCCTTCTTTCATTATCTTTGCAGCCTCCTTAGATACCTCAGTGAATGAAAAGCAAGAGATAAGCATACTTCTAAGAAAATTTTCTCTTGTCGTATTTAAATATTCTCCTGATAACTCAGATTTATCCGAAAAAGCCACAGCATGGACCACAAAGTCTATTTTACCCCACTTTGATTTTACCGCTTCAAAAAGTTTAACAACTTCTTCTTTTTTTTCTACGTCACAACTAAGTGTTACGTTTGAATTTAATTTTCCTGCCAAAGGCACAACCCTTTTTTTTAAGGCGTCACCTAGGTAAGTAAAAGCTAATTCTGCCCCTGCTTCTGCAAGCTTTTGAGATATACCCCAAGCTATTGACCGTTCGTTTGCAACACCCATTATCAGGCCCTTTTTTCCTTTCATCAAACTCATAATTTTACCTTTTCAAAAACTAAAGTAGCATTTGTTCCACCAAAACCGAAACTATTTGACATTACAGCGTTTAAGTTCACTTCTTTTTCTACTTTTGTAACAATTGGATATTTTTTTGCTTCCTCATCCATATTATTAATATTAACTGATGCGGCTATAAAATTATTTTTCATCATAATTAAACTATAAATTGCTTCGTGAACTGAGGTCGCTCCCAGAGAGTGTCCCGCAAGAGATTTTGTAGAACTGATTTTTGGTTTATAATCTTTGAAAACTTTTCCTACTGCATTTAATTCGGTTATATCACCTACGGGAGTTGAAGTACCATGAGTATTAATATAGTCAATCTTGTTTCTTGCAGAATTTAAAGCCATGTTCATGCATCTAACCGCGCCTTCGCCAGATGGTGCTACCATGTCATAACCATCAGATGTAGCACCATAGCCTGTCAACTCAGCATAAATTTTTGCTCCTCTTGCTTTTGCGTGTTCGTATTCTTCTAAAACTAGAACTCCACCGCCACCTGATATTACGAAACCATCTCGAGTTTTATCATAAGGTCTCGAAGCTTTTTCAGGCGTATCATTATATTTAGAAGATAGAGCAGTCATAGCATCAAACATTGCTGTCATAGCAAAATGAACTTCGTCACTACCACCAGCAAAAATAATCTTTTGTTTACCTAGCTGTATAAGTTCCATAGCATTTCCTATGCAGTGACCACTAGTTGCACATGCAGAGCTAATTGTGTAATTCACTCCTTTAATTTTAAAAGGTACAGCTAAGGTTGCAGAAGCAGTACTAGACATAGTTCTTGGTACAACAAAAGGACCCATTCGCTTTGGACTTTTTTCTCTTGTTTTGTCGGCTGCTAGTATTACATTTTCAATAGAAGGACCACCTGATCCCATTATCATGCCGGTCAAAACGTTACTTATATCTTTCTCCTCTAATCCTGAGTCTTTTACTGCTTCATTCATCGATACATAATTATATGCAGAACCAGGCCCCATAAATCTGATAAACTTTCTATCAACATGATCTTCAAGTTTAATATTTGGTTTTCCATGAACATGACTTTTGAGATTATATTCTTTATATTCCTCAGCAAAGGTTATACCTGACTTTGAACTGATTAAAGACTTATAAACTTCTTCTTGATTATTTCCTAAACAAGATACAATTCCAATTCCAGTAATTACAACTCTTTTCATGATTTAAATAAACCTACTTTTAAATTTTCAGCTCTATAAATTATTTTACCATCTGCACTCAATATTCCATTCGCTAATCCAACAGCAGTTCCCTCTTTTTTTAAAATTCTCTTCATATTAATTTCATATGTAGCCATCTTGATATTTTTTAAGACTTCTCCAGTGAATTTTACAGAATTTACTCCTAAAGCTCTACCTTTTCCTGGTTCTCCAATCCATCCAAGAAAAAACCCAACTAACTGCCACATAGCATCCAGACCCAAGCAACCTGGCATTACGGGATCTTTTTGAAAGTGACAATCAAAAAACCATAAGTTATCTTTAATATCAAGTTCAGCTTTAATAAACCCTTTTTTAAATTCCCCAGCATCTTTCTTAATCTCTGTAATCCTATCAAACATTAACATTGGGGGTAATGGTAGTTTAGCATTACCCTCACCAAATAATTTTCCCTCTCCACACGAAATTAAGTCATCATAGTTATAATTGTTTTTTTGCATGATTTAGAAACAGTTTTACTTGATTTAGCTAAAGTTTCATATATATTTGTGTTTAGAATGGTTATAAACTAGAGAATTACATTAAAAAAACGTGAAAAAAATAGACATTTTAAAAAAATTAAGATCCTCCGGCTTAAGACCGACTAAACAAAGAGTAGAAATTGCTAGATTTTTATTTGAAAGAGAAAAAACATTTCATTTTACAGTTGAGAGTTTAAATAAATTTTTTGAAAAAAAGACGACTTCGAAAATTGCTTTAGCAACAATTTATAACACTGTGCACGCTTTTAAAAATGCAGGACACTTAAGTGAGGTTGAAGTAAGAGGTAAAAAAACCTACTTTGATACAAACGTTTCAAATCATCATCATTTTTATGATAGTGATACTTCTGAATTAATCGATATAGATGCAAATGATGTAATTATTCAAAAAATTCCTAAAGCACCAAATGGAAAAAAAATTAAAAACATAGAGGTATTTATAAATTTGAAAAATTGACAGTTTGTCACTTGTTTTCACTTTAGAATCATTATAAACTAAAAGAAGTATGAGTGTAGATTATAAAAAAGAAACTAACGGAAAATGTCCAGTCATGCATGGTGGTGTAACCAAAGTTGGAGAGTCTAACACTTCACGACTTTGGCCTAATAGTATAAATTTAGATATTTTACATCAACACGACACTAAAACTAATCCACTCCCAGGTTTTAATTACAAAAAAGAAGTAAAAAAATTAAATTTTAACGCTTTAAAAAAAGACTTATTGAAATTAATGACAGACAGCCAAGAGTGGTGGCCGGCAGATTTAGGAAGTTACACTGGCCTTATGGTAAGATTAACTTGGCATCAAGTAGGAACTTACAGAGAGTTTGACGGTAGACCAAACGTTGGGTCACACAGATTTTCTCCTCAAGACTCTTGGCCAGATAATACAAATTTAGATAAAGCAAGACGTCTTCTTTGGCCAATTAAAAAAAAATACGGAAACAAATTAAGTTGGTCGGATTTGATGGTCCTAGCTGGAACCATGGCATATGAAAAAGCTGGGTTTAAAACTTTCGGTTTCTCTTTTGGAAGAGAGGACATATGGGGCCCTGAAAAGGATGTTTACTGGGGTAAAGAAACAGTACCTTTAGCGGTTAATAGATATGGCAATCCCGAAGATCGTTCATCTCTGGAAGCTCCACTAGCAGCTTCTCATTTTCAACTTGTATACGTTAATCCTGAAGGAGTTGAAGGTAAGCCAGATCCGATAAGAACTGCAATGGATGTGAGAGAAACTTTTGGCCGAATGGGAATGAATGATGTAGAAACAGCTGCACTGACCGTAGGCGGACATTCTATTGGAAGAGCTCACGGTAATGGTAATCCTGCAAATCTTGGCCCAGAACCTGCAGGAGCTGATATTCATGAACAAGGTTTTGGATGGGTCCAAGAAAATGGAATTGGTGTTAATCAAATAACTTCAGGTCTTGAAGGTGCTTGGACTACTAATCCTGATAAATGGGATCATCAATATCTTGATCTTTTGCTTAACTATGAGTGGGAGAGCAAAAAGAGTCCAGCAGGCGCTTGGCAGTGGGAACCAATTAATTTAGAAGAAGAAAAAAAACCAGTTGATTTAGGCGATCCCAACAAGAAAGCTAGGCTTATGTTTACAGATGCTGATATGGCTATGGCAATGGATCCTGAGTATAGAAAAATATCAGAAAAATTTTATAAAGATCCAAAGTTTTTTGAAGACTCATTTGCTAGAGCTTGGTTTAAATTAACACATAGGACTATGGGGAACAAAGATAATTATATTGGTCCTTGGGCTCCAAAAGAAGATCTTTTATGGCAAGGAAACGTTTCATCATCAAAAAAGAAATATAGTGTGAATAAAGTAAAAAAAATGATCACAAATAGTAAATTATCTATAAGTGAATTAATAACAGTTGCTTGGGATAGTGCTAGAACTTATAGAAGAACTGACAAAAGAGGTGGTGCTAACGGAGCACGAATTCGACTTGAACCGATGAAATACTGGGAAGCTAATGAGCCGAAAAAATTGTCAAAGGTTCTTGAAATTCTTGAAAACATTGCAAAAAAAACTGGAGCATCTATCGCAGATACAATAGTTATCGCGGGTAATGTGGGTTTAGAAAAAGCTATAAAGAAAGGTGGGTCAAAAGTTAAAGTTCCTTTTCAACCAGGCAGAGGGGATTCAACACAAGAAGAAACTGAGATTAAAAGCTTTAAATGGCTAGAGCCATTACACGATGGATTTAGAAATTATGTTAAATCAGATTACTCCGTAATGCCCGAGGAACTTTTGTTAGAGCGTGCTTCACTAATGGGATTAACTGCTCAAGAAATGACTTGTTTAATAGGAGGAATGAGAGTTCTAGGAACAAACCACGAGTCTGCTAAAGATAAAGGAGTATTTACTGATAGAATTGGGGCATTAACTAATGACTTTTTTGTTAACCTAGTTGACATGAAATATATTTGGAAACCAACAGGAAAAAACTCTTATGAAGTTATAGATCGTAAAACTAAAAAAATTAAATTCACCGCTACAAGAGTAGATTTAGTATTTGGTTCTAATTCAATACTCAGATCATACTCTGAAGTATATGCACAAGACGATAATAATGAAAAATTCATAAAAGACTTTGTGGCAGTATGGACAAAATTAATGAACGCTGATAGATCTAATCTAAAAAAATTAAATTAGCATGGAAATAGTTAAACCAACAGAAAATCTAGAACCGCTTAATCAAAATATTAAAGATAGTTTTTATAAAGTTCCAAATTTAAAATTTGATATTGAAAAAATGAGGGCTGATTTAAATGAAGTTCTTAAAAAAAAGAAATTTAATACTTTGGGAATTAAAAATTTTGGAGCAATTTCTTTAAATCAAATTCCAGGCGATAAGTCTTCTACAGAAGGACATAATGTTAGAGGTACTTATTGGACAATTCCTGATGAAAAGGGAAAAGAAATTGAAAGAGATAAACCAATTGATGAGTCGAAATACACTGAGATTGTACCAGAATTTAAAGGAACTTATTTTGAAGAAGTTTATAACACTTTAAGAAAACACTTTAAGCTTGGAAGAGTGAGAATTTTATTAAAAGAACCTAGATCTACTCTAAGCTGGCACAGAGATCCAGAGCCACGACTGCATATACCAATAATTACAAATAAAGGTTGTAGAATGGTCATCGAAGAAGTGTGCAGGCATATGCCAGCAGATGGATCAGTTACAATTACGAATAATACTAAATATCATAACTTTTTTAATGGAGGGGAGCAAAATAGAATTCATCTAGTCGCTTGTGTTCTTGAGAATCCATTTAATTAATGACTGAATTTACTCACGGAATATTAACCGCATCAAAGAGCATATATACAAATAATAAAGGCTCAATCTTACGAACAATAATTTATACAATCGGCCATTTTGCTATTGCTATTACAGTTTTAATGTTAGTAGCTAATGTTTCTTTTATGATAGCTCTTACTGATGCAATTGTAGAACCTTTAGCTAATGCAGTTTGGTATTTTGTATTGGATAAAATTTGGTCATCCAAATATAAAAAATAAATCTATAATAAGCCCCACAAACTATCTTTTTTGATCCATCCATTAAAATTTTCGACTTTTACCTTACACCAATTTTCTTTACATTTTTTAATTTTACAAAGTCTTCCTTTTTTAAGTACAGCGCGTGGCTTAGAATAAATTGATGGTTTATTAAAAATTAGTTGGTCGTCATCTACAGTAATTGCAGCTTTTTTTTTGGATAATTGAGATATGTGGATCCAACCAGTGTTGTTTTCATGATCTCTAATTTTTCTAAAATTTTCAAATTTATCTTGAACGAGTACCGGTAAAAATCTTTTTTTATAAAATAATTTAATTGGATGCTCAAATGATGGACCTTGTCTTAGATTAACTTTATCGTTTCTTAAAGTCAAAAAATATTCATCACTAGATAAATTATTAAAGAAAAAGAAACATAAAAAAAAATAAAAAATTATCTTGAGCATTGATTTTGACAATTAGAGTTACTAGTTAACTTGATTTTTCTAAAATTAGTTTTTATAGAATCGAATATTATCATTTGATCACTTAGACTGTTTTTAAAATTAAGAATTGTTTTTAAGACTTCATTTGCCTGAAGGGATCCTAGAACTCCACCCACAGGAGAAAAAATACCTTCTACTTCACAGTTGTTTTCATTTGTTGGAATTTCTGGCATAAAGCATCTATAGCACGATCCCTTTTTTTTAAAATTAAATTTGTATAAATGACCATCAAATTTACTTATTGCTGCAGATATAAGTATTTTTTTATTTTTTTTACAATGGTCGTTAATTAGATACCGTGTCTTATAATTATCTGTGCCATCGCAAATTATATCAAAAATTTTTAGAATTGATTGAATATTTTTGGAACTTATTTTTTTATTATAAGTTTTAATTTTGATTTTTTTATTTATTTTATTGATTTTGTTTTTTGCTACATTTACTTTATATTTTCCTACATCTCTACTATCAAATAGAGTTTGCCTGTTGAGATTACTTAATTCCACTTTATCATAATCGACTATACCTATTGTTCCCACACCCGCAGCTGCAAGATAAGTTAAAAGCGGACAACCTAAACCACCTATTCCAATAATAAGGACTTTAGATTTAATAATTTTTTTTTGTCCACTAATTCCTACTTTTTTCAAAATTATTTGTTTTTCGTATCTATGAAAATTATTTAAATCAAGTTTCATGGATTATTTTGATCCAGTCGATCCAAATCCAGCAGAACCTCTATGGGTCTCATCTAAATTATCAACTTCCTTTAAATTAGCTTTTACAATAGGACAAAAAACCATTTGTGCTATTCTCGCACCTTTCTCTACAACAAAATTTTTATTACTTAAATTTATCAAAATAACTTTAATTTCACCTCTATAATCAGCATCTATCGTTCCAGGAGTATTAAGAACTGAAATTTGATTTTTTGCTGCCAAACCCGACCTAGGTCTAATTTGTACTTCAAAATTTTTAGGTATAGAAAGTAAAATTCCTGTTGGTATCACACAAGTTTTACCTGGTTTAATGATAATGGAGTTTTCTATATGTGCAGATAAATCCATACCAGAAGATCCATCAGTCTCATATTTTGGTAATGAAATATTTTTCGATAATCTTTTAATTAAAATTTTTATCATTAATTAAAAACTTATCTAAAATAATTTCTACTATTTTGTGAGCAATTAAACTTTTCTTATTTTTTTTAATTAATTTTATATTTCCATTATTATCAATTAGAGATACAGCGTTAAAGTTTGAGTTAAAACCTATATCTTTTCTTGAAACATCATTGGCAATAATTAAATCACAATTTTTTTTCCTCATTTTTAAAATTGAATTTCTATTCAGATTTTGTGTTTCTGCAGAAAAACCAACAACTAGTTTTGGCCTATTCTTATTATTCTTACCAAGATATTCAACAATGTCTCTGTTTTTTTCAATTATTATTGAATTCGATTTAATTTGATCCTTTTTTAATTTATTTTTACTTTTTCTTAGTGGTTTAAAATCAGAAACAGCAGCTGTGCAAATAGCTAAATCTACAGGTAAAGATTTTTTTACTTCTTGTAACATTTCATCACCAGATACGATTTTTTTTACATGAAGTTTTTTTTGATAATTTATATTAGAAGGACCTGTAATTAGTTTAGTTTTAACTCCAAATTTATCTAAAGCTAAAGCAATTTCATATCCTTGTTTTCCACTTGACTCATTTGAGATATATCTTACAGGATCGATATATTCTCTAGTTGGTCCTGCCGTTACAATAGCTTTTATTTTTTTATTTTTAAATACATCTCTTTTGTTAAAATAATTTTCGACATACTTAAATATTTGTCTAGGGCTTGACATTTTACCCTCGCCGTATTCTCCACAAGCCATTTCACCCTCTTCAGGCCCTATAAACAAATAACCATAATCTTTTAAAATTTGTACATTTGTTTGTGTAGCTCTATGTATCCACATTCTTACATTCATAGCAGGAACCAATAAAATATCTTTATCAGAAGCCAAAATAACTGTTGTAGCTAGATCTTCAGCCTTCCCTAAACTTAATTTTGTTAAAAAATTGGCTGTTGTGGGTAAAACAATTATTATATCTGCCCATCTTGATAAAGAAATATGATCTATTTCCGCCTCCATGTCTTTATCAAAAATATTCTCGAAGGTTTTATTTTTGGTAAGAGTTGTAACTGATAATGGTGTTACAAATTCTTTCCCGCTTTTTGTAAGAATAGCTTTTACATCATTACTATTTTTTTTTAACAATCTTATTAAATCTAAAGATTTGTAAGCAGCTATTCCGCCACCTATAACTAAGAGAATTTTTTTATTTTTTAAAGACATAAGACATTAAAATACTAATAAAAACACAATTACAATACCAAAAAATCCAATAAGTATATTATTTTTGAAGTTTTTTAGTTTCATCTGCTCCACTTCTAAATTTTTACTGTTAGCAGTTAATATATTTAATTTACCTTCTGACATTAATTTTAATGCGTAATCTGCTCTGTCCATTAATTGAGGTAAATCTGGTATTCTTTTTAGAATTTCGGATGATGTATTAAATGCCGTGTCAATTGTTGACTTAGGACTTTTTATACTCTTTAGCCAATTCTCAAGAACAGGCCTTGATACCTCCCATATATTTGTTTCTGGATTAAGTTTTCTTGCTACACCTTCAACAACTACCATTGTTTTTTGTAGCAATAATAATGGAGGTTGAGTAGCCATATTGAATTTTTCAGTTATTTCAAACAATTGAGCTAATAAATTACCTCCAGATATATCTTTTATAGATTGCCCAAAAATCGGTTCACCCACTGACCTTAGTGCTTGAGCAAATTCTTCTTTAGAAGTTTCTTTTGGTACTAAACCTGCCTGAAAATGTACTTCAGCAACTTTTATATAATCTCTCTGAATAAATCCGTAAAGTATCTCAGCTAAAAATTTTCTATTATTCTTATCTAGTCTGCCCATAATTCCAAAATCTACTGGTATTATGTTTCCATCTTTATCTACAAATAAATTTCCTTGATGCATGTCTCCATGGAAAAAACCATCTCTTACGGCTTGTTTTAAAAAGTGCTGTATAAGATTTTTTGCAAGTTTGTTTAAATCAACACCAAGTTCTCTAAGTTTTTTATGTTCTCTAATAGAAACACCTTCAACTCTATCTAATGTTAAGATTTTTTTAGTTGTATAATTCCAATAAATTTGCGGGACATTGAATCCAAAATCATTTTTTGTATTTTCGTAGAGTTCATTTGCAGCAGCGGCTTCAAATCTTAAATCCATTTCTATATTAGTTATTTCTCTTAGAAGGTGAACAACTTCAATTAATTTCAATCTTTTTGCTTTAGAAAAAGTATTTTCTACTATGTATGCAAATAACATAAGTGCATCTAATTCTTCATTAAATAATTTTTCTATTTCTGGTCTTAGAATTTTAATTGCTACCTGTTGATCTTTGCCTTCAATTTTTATTTTTGCAAAATGCACTTGTGCGATAGACGCAGCAGCTACTGGTTCACTTATTTCAGATATTTTTTCAAAGTAAATTTCTCCAATTTCTTTTTTAATTATCTTTTTCGCATCATATAGATCAAAGGCTGGTACTTTATCCTGAAGTTTTTCTAAATTTTTCGTCAATTTTTCACCAATTATATCGGGTCTTGTAGCAAGAAACTGACCTAATTTTATAAAAGTAGTTCCCATACCTTGCAAGGCTTCACAAAGTTTTTCTCCAGGTTCTTTATTTAAATTTTTCTGGTCGGCATTTGAACCGACTGAAATAATTTTAAAAAACAAATTTAGACTTTTTGGTAAACTATGTATTTCATCTATAATCTCGACTGCTCCAGAAGTTGATAATTTTCTAGCTATTTGAAATAATTTAAAAACTCTTTTAAACATTTAAATTTTCCAACCCGAGTGAATAGCTGATATTCCACTAGAAACATTTCTATATTCTACGTTTGCAAAACCATTTTTGCTTATCAAAGTTGAAAGCTCTTCCTGATTATAAAAACTTTGAATACTTTCTGTTAAATATTTGTAAGGCTGATCTGTTCCTACAATTAATTTTCCTAAATAAGGAATTGTTTTTGAGTATTTTTGATAAACAAAATTTAAGATTTCATTATTAATTTTTGAAAATTCTAAACACATAAACCGCCCGCCAGGTTTTAAAACTCTATAAGCTTCCTTTAAAGCTAAATTTACGTTTGTGACATTTCTTATCCCATAGCTTATAGAATAATAATCATAATAGTTATCTTTATCAGGAATTTTCTCAGCCTTAGCTTTTATCCATTTAATAGAATTAAATTTTTTTAATTTTAGCTTTCCTTCATTTAACATTTCAAGATTTGGTTCCACACAAGTTACGTCTCCTAGTTCATTTATTTTTTTTAAAAACAAATTTGCTATATCGCCAGTACCAGAAGCAACATCTATTAGTTTTGTATTAGGTTGTGGATTCATCCAATCAATAAATTTTTCCTTCCACAATCTGTGAATACCTAATGACATGATATCATTCATTAAATCATATTTTTTATTAACTTTAGAAAATACAGAATTGACTAATTTATCTTTATCTTGAATAGTACTTTTCATAAAATAATTATATGCCAGAATTACCAGAAGTTGAAGTTGTTAAACAGTCCCTAGAGAAAAAAATATTAAATTTAATAATTAAAAAAGTGAAGTTCAATGATATCAATTTAAGATATAGGCTAAATAAAGGTGGATTCTCTAAAATAATTGGAAAAAAATTCAAAAAAATAAAGAGAAGGTCAAAATTTTTAATTTTTGAGATAGAAAGAAATATTTATATGCTTGTTCATCTTGGAATGACTGGAAAATTTTTTTTTATCGACAAAAAAAATATTAAATATAAAACTAGTTTCTATTACACGATTAACCAAAAAAAAGATCAAAAACACGATAGAGTCATTTTTCTTTTTAAAAACAATCAAAAATTAATTTATAATGATGTAAGGAAGTTTGGCTTTATAAAATTATATAATCGAAGCGAATTTGAAAAAAATTTTCATTTAAAAAAACTAGGCCCAGAACCTTTAGAAAGGGATTTCAATTTTAGATATTTGAAGGAATATTTTTTTAAACGCAATAGAAGCATAAAAAATATTTTGATGGATCAAAATTGTATTGCGGGCTTGGGTAATATTTACGTAAATGAGATACTTTTTTTAAGTAAAATTAAACCTTCTAGAAAAGTTGTTTCTCTCAACGATATTGAAATAGAGAAAATAATAAAAAATACAAAGCGAATTCTAAACAAATCTATAAAATCTGGCGGATCCTCTATTAAAGACTTCTCTAGCGATAATGGAAAAAAAGGCTTATTTCAGCAACATTTTAAGGTCTATGGGAGAAAAGGAAAAAAATGTTCTAACGTAGATTGCAACAATAATATAACAAAGAGTTCAATTTCAAATCGAGCTACTTATTACTGTAATCAATGTCAAAAATAATAAAGTTGACCGTGTTATTACCTGCATATATACAATCTTAAAAATGCCAAATACAAAATCTGCTATTAGGAGAGTAAGAAGAGTAAAAAAACAAACTCGAGTGAATCGAATAAGGAAAAGTAAGTATAAGAACGCTATCAAGCACATGGAGCAGCTTCTTAAATCTAAAGAAAAAGAAAAAGCAAAAAAATATTATAGTAAGTTTCAGTCAATTCTAATGCAGGTTGCTAAATCTGGGATAATAAATAAAAAAACTGCTGCTAGAAAAATTTCTAGGATCTCAAAAAAAATCAAATAAATTTAACAATCTTAAGTTGATAGAATAAAATTATTTTTTCAATATTTAGTATAGAATCAAAATAAAATCAAAATGTAGTTTCAGTTCAAAGTTGTAATTTTTTATTTCTATCTGAACGATAACACTACAACCTGAGTCGATTTTTTTTTTATTTTAATAAAATATTTCTTGCAAAAAATTTTAAAAGAGAGTTTAAAGAAAACTCTACTAAAATTACCCAAATGGAAAATAAAAATATAATTAAAAAAAGCACTTATATCTCAGAAGAAGAAAAAACACTTATTTGGGAGGATATTCAGGTATCTTTAAAAAAAACATTTGGGTCTGAAATTTACAACAGTTGGCTTCAAAAAATAACTTTAGTCAAAGAATATAACGATTACTTAATTCTTGGAGTTCCAACGAGATTTTTTAGAGATTGGATTGTTTCAAGATACTTAGATAAGATTTTAGAACAGGTTAAAAGCTTTAAACTTAGCCTTAATAGAATTGAGTTTAAAATTATCGAAGAAAATAAGCAAAGTCAGGAATTTATAAAAATAGAGGAATTAAACAAAGTAACCGAAATTAAAGACTCTATTTTAAATTATAACAGACTTAATCCTAATTTAAATTTTGATAGTTTTATCCAAGGTAAAAGCAATGATATTGCTCTCTCGTATTCAAAAAAGGTTTGTGAGCATTTATCTCGATATAATCCCTTATATATATGTGGAGGTGTGGGACTAGGAAAAACTCATCTCCTGAATGCTATTGGAATTAGGCTGCAAGACAACAACAACGTAATGTTTATATCTGCAGAGCGTTTTATGTATCACTTTATCAAATCAATAAAAAAAAATGATATGGTCAATTTTAAAGATTTTTTCAGGAAGTCATCAGTTTTTATTATTGATGATATTCAATTTATTAGTGGAAAAGAGAGTTTGCAAGAGGAATTCTTTCATACTTTTAATAGCCTTATCGACAAAGGATCTCAGATTATAATTTCATCAGATAGATCGCCTATGAAATTGGATAGAGTTCAAGAAAGAATTAAGTCAAGATTAGCTGGTGGTTTAGTTGTTGATATAGATACACCTGATACTGAATTAAAAATAAAAATTTTAAAAAAGAAAATAAATGAAATAGAAAGTCAATTTAAAGAAAGTATCAATCTTAGCGAAGAGGTTATAAGTTATGTTGCTACAGAGACTAAAACTAATATAAGAGAACTGATAGGAGTTTTAAACAGAGTAGTCGCTTTTAGTAGGGTACATAATAAAATTTTAACGATAAATGACTGTAAAAATATCTTAAAAGACGTTTTTAATCAAATAAGAATTATTACAGTTGATAAAATTCAGAACGTTGTTTCTAATTATTTCAATATAAGCTTAAGTGATATGTTATCTCAACGAAGATCAAGACCTTTAGCAAGACCTAGACAAATAGCAATGTTTCTAGCAAAAAAAATGACAAGCAGATCTTTGCCGGAAATTGGAAGACGATTTGCTAACAGAGACCATACAACAGTAATTCATGCTGTAAAAACTATTACCCGATTATCAGAGCAGGACGATGAAATGAAGAAAAATATAAGCCAGATAAAAAGTCTGTTATTAGAGCAGTAAGTAAATGGAATTTGTTGTAAAAAGAGATTCTTTACTTAAATCTTTAAATTTTGTTCAAGGTGTCGTAGAAAAGAAAAACACTCTCCCAATACTCTCAAATGTCTTACTTCAACTTAAAAATAAAAAACTTTCAATAGTAGCAACAGATCTCGATATAGTTTTTTACGATGAAATAAGTGAAGTAAAAATAATTAATGAGGGTAGTACAACAACCTCAGCTGCAATCCTTTATGATATTTTAAGAAAGATATCATCCAATTCTGATCTAAACTTTAATTTAAAATCTGAAAATAAACTAAGTTTAAAAAGTGAAAATGCTGATTTTAATCTTCTATGTTTGCCAACAGACAATTTCCCAACTTTTGCAGACGAATTTAAAGAAAATGAATTTATTCTGAGTAATACAAAATTCTTAAAACTGCTAAATAAAACCAAAATTTCAATATCAAACGATGATACAAGACATTACTTAAATGGAATTTTTTTACATATAACTGAGGCTCAAGGTAGAAATTTTTTAACTGGTGTTGCTACAGATAGTCATAGACTGTCTTCAAGCAGTTTAGAGATGGAAGATGTCAATGATTTTAATTCTTTAATCCTACCCAGAAAGACAGTTTATCAATTATGCTCATTACTTGCTGAAAGTTCAGAGAAAATAATTATGCAGACTGGTGAAAACAAAATAAAATTTACCTTAGGTAATATGAAATTAATTTCAAAAGTCATTGATGGTAAATTCCCTGATTATAAAAAAGTTATACCAACAAATAATTCTAAAAAACTGATAGTACCATCAAAAGATCTTATTAATTCAATTGAGAGAGTAGCAAGTGTTTCACTTGATAGAAAAGAGGGTGTAAAGTTAAATATTAACAAAGATAATGTTCAATTATCTGTAAATAGCGCAAATTCTGGTGAAGGTAATGAAAAAATTAAAGCAAATTATAATGGTGAAAATCTAAATATAAGTTTTAATTCAAAATATTTGATCGATATTGCTTCAGAAATAGAGAACAAGGATATTGAAATGAGTTTTAAAGACTCTGTTTCACCGGTGCTTATTCAAGATAATTCAGACAAAAATAGTTTTTACGTTATAATGCCGATGAAAATCTAAACTTTCTTAATTTTAGAATTTTTTTTAATTTTTGCTTTAAAAGTGTTGATATAGAATACTTTTAGCTCATCTACGCTTTATGGCGTTTTATATTGTTTCAAAAAAATGATATATTGTTTTTTTAATCCAATAAATACAATGCCAAAAAATTCTCAAACTAATAACAATCTTAATTACGGCGCTGACTCAATTAAGGTCTTAAAAGGTTTAGATGCTGTTAGGAAAAGACCCGGAATGTATATTGGTGATACTGACGATGGATCCGGATTACATCACATGGTTTTTGAAGTAATTGATAATTCAATAGACGAAGCCTTAGCAGGCTATTGCAAAAATATTTACGTAACAATAAACCCTGATAACACTGTTTCAGTTGAAGATGATGGAAGAGGTATACCAGTAGAGATGCATAAGACAGAAAAAGTTTCTGCAGCTGAGGTCATAATGACACAATTACATGCTGGTGGGAAATTTGATCACGATTCTTATAAAGTTTCAGGCGGACTGCATGGCGTAGGAGTTTCGGTCGTAAATGCTTTATCAGAAAAGCTTGATTTAAATATTTTCAGAGAGGGAAAAGAGTACCAAATAAGTTTTAAAGACGGGAACTCTATTAAACCTTTAAAACAAATAGGTAAAACAAAAAAAAAAGGAACTAAAATTACATTTTTACCCTCAAAAGATATTTTTTCTTCAATAAAATTTAGTTCCTCTATTCTTGAAAAAAGATTAAGAGAACTTGCTTTTCTTAACAAAGGAATTTCTATCAAATTAGTGGACAATTCACATAAAAAAAATAAAGAATTTACTCATAAGTATGATGGAGGAATTGTAGAATTTGTTAAATATATCAATAATAAAAAGCCAATTTTGGTAAACAAAAATGAAAAAGAAGTTTTCAAAAAACCTGTGTATATAACAGCTACTAAGAATAATGTAATTGTAGAGTGCTCTTTTGAATGGAACGCTGGTTATTCGGAAGATGTCTTGCCTTTTACAAATAATATACCACAAAAAGACGGAGGCACTCATTTATTAGGATTTAGAAGTGCTCTTACTCGAGTAATAAACAAATATTCAACCGACAGAAATAATAAAAAAAATAAACTTACTTTATCTGGTGAAGATATTAAGGAAGGTTTAACAGCAGTGCTTTCAATTAAAATGCCAGATCCAAAGTTTTCTTCTCAGACAAAAGATAAATTAGTCTCATCCGAGATAAGAAATATTGTAGAACATATAATTAATGAAAAAGTATCTACATGGCTTGACCAAAACCCTGCAATAGCAAAAACTCTCTTGGAAAAAATCACTCAAGCTGCTATGGCAAGAGATGTAGCGAGAAAAGCTAGAGATAGTGTTAGACGTAAGGGAACTTTTGAACTCTCAGGTCTGCCGGGAAAACTTGCAGATTGTCAAATCCAAAAAAGAGAAGGAACAGAACTATTTATTGTAGAGGGTGACTCAGCTGGAGGTTCAGCCAAACAAGGCAGAGTAAGAGAATTTCAGGCAGTTTTACCTTTACGTGGAAAGATACTTAATACTTTTGTAAATGGTAAAAAAAATGGGGACGATCAAGCAACAAAAGCTTTATCAAAAATGATGTCATCTAGTGAGATAGTTACTTTAATTAATGCCTTAGGAACAGGATCAAAAGATTTCAATATTGAGAATTTAAGATATGATAAAATTATTATCATGACAGACGCAGATGTGGACGGATCACATATAAGAACTTTATTATTAACTTTCTTCAATAATCATCCCTTTAATAAACTTATTGAAAATGGACATGTATATCTTGCACAACCTCCACTTTTTAAGATTACAAAATCAAATAAAAGTATTTATATCAAAGATGAAAAAAAGCTTGAAGAGCATATTCTTCAAACAATCAAACTTGATAAGAAAATCAAAAAGGGATCTGCTGAGTATAAAAACTGCCTACAAGAACAAAGAGAAAAATTATCAATTCAGAGATTTAAAGGTTTGGGAGAAATGAATCCAGAGGAACTTTGGGAAACTACTTTAAATCCTGATAACAGAACAATGCTTAGGGTTCAGTATACTAAAGGAACTAAGGAAAAATCTAAAGAGGATCAAAAAATGATTGAGGTTCTAATGGGTGATGAGGTTGCCCCGAGAAAAGATTTTATTACGAATAATGCTTTAGACGTTACAAACCTAGACATTTAAAAATGAATTTTTCTACTCTTTTCCGAACAAAAGAGAACTTAAGCTTAGACAAAAATACTCTTACTATTTTAAGATATATAGCTATTTTTGGTCAGTTTTTAGCAATTGGAACTGTTTATTATTATCTAAATTTACCATTTCCATTAATAGAGAGTTATCTAATTATTTCGCTTGGTTTAGCTACAAATTTATACCTTCAGTTTGGTGTTAAAATCAATCAACTTAAAGATTTCTACGCAGCCCCTTTTCTTTTATATGATCTGATACAGCTAAGTGCTCTTCTCTATTTAACAGGAGGAATTTTCAATCCTTTCTCTTTTTTATTAATAATACCAGCTATAGTTTCTTCAACATTTTTGAGCATGGGAACTACAATTATTTTAGGTTTTATAACATCAATACTTTTACTAACCATATCATTTTTTCATTTACCTTTACCAGGGGAGGATATGAATTTGTTACACTTTCCAAATTATTATAAAATTGGAATTATAATCTCAGTCTTGATTGGTTTAATATTTTTAAGTTATTTTGGTATTCGATTTGCTGGAGAAAAAAAGAAAACTGAAGAGGCTTTCAAAAAACTTCAAGAAGTGATTTATAAAGAGTATGAATTAGAGTCTTTAGGAGGTCAGGCAGCAGCAGCAGCACATTCGCTTGGCACACCTTTAGCTACAATAAGTGTAGTAGCTAAAGAATTAAAAAAAGAAATCGGAGATGACAATGAACTTTCAAAAGATATTGATTTATTAATTAGTCAATCTAAAAGATGCAGTGAAATTTTGAAAAGAATTTCAAAAAAACAGATAGAGGAAGATAAATTTTTCAGCTCAACAAAATTAGAGAATTTGCTCGAAGAAATTATTAATTCTTTTAAAGAAACTTCATCTAAAGAAATTATTTTCGTATGTGATAATGATAAAAACAAAATTGATGTTCAAAGATCTGCGGAAATGATTTACGGCTTAAGAAATTTTATAGGTAATGCGATTAAATTTTCAAAAACCAGGGTAAATATTTTCCTTATAAGCGATGAAAAAGAAATTAAAATAACAGTAAATGATGACGGGCCAGGATTTCCAAAAGATATAATTGAGAAATTAGGTGAGCCATATATTAAATCTAAGTCATTAGAATTAAATTCAAATTCAGGTTTAGGTCTCGGAACTTTCTTGGGCAAAACTTTATTAGAGAGACAAAATGCTAAACTATCTTTTAAAGATGATAAAAATTTAGGTGGTGCTTCAGTAGTTATAACTTGGAACCCAAAAAATATTTTGCTTAACGCTTAAATTCAAAAGAGTATGCAAGGATCTTATAAGCTAATTTTGCAACTAAAAAATTATATGAATCAAATTTTTTAATCGGCGCAAGTTCATTTATGTCTGCACCAACTATATTAGATATTTGGCAAACTTTTTTTATTATTGGTAAAACTTCATCCCAAAATAATCCGCCAGGTTCTGGGGTTCCAGTTGCTGGCATAATGCTTGCGTCAAACCCATCAACGTCAAAGGTTATATAAACTTGTTTATTCTTGAATAGGTTATTTAATTTTCCAAGGTCCCAATTTTTTTTATCTTTAGCCCAAAAAATTTCTATTCTGTCTTTATTCTTATTATAAAAATCCATTTCAGATTTTGAGAGATTTCTTATTCCAAATGAAACAACTTTTACATTTTGAAAATCGAGGCATCTTTTAATTGCTGAAGCATGAGAAAATTTTTCACCTTGATAGCTTTCTCGAAGATCAGCATGGGCATCGAAATGAAGAAGAATTAATTCCTTGTATTTTTTTGTAAATGGTTTAATTGATCCTGGAGTAATAGAGTGTTCACCTCCTAAAACCAATGGAAATTTCTTTTCAGATAGTATCTTATCGTTTATTTCTGATAATTGATCTAAGGCATCGATTAATTTACTTTTTATTTTAAAGGGTTTTAATGTTTGAATACCAATTGCTTTGTATGGCTCTTTGTTTAACTCTTCGTCAAATAATTCAACTTGATGCGAGGCTTTAATAATTTCTTTTGGTCCGTTAACAGTTCCACTACCGTAGCTTACTGTTTTTTCTAAACCAAAAGGCACTACAACTACTTTTGGAAGAGATTTATGATTTGCATCAAATCCCAAAAAACCTTTTTTCTGGTCTAAGTAATTCATTTAAGATTTAAATATTTGTGAAAAATTTCTCTTTGTTCTCTTTTTCCAATTTGCTCTGTGATATGCATCACTTGCAATTAATGGCATTACGCTTGTGGCTTCAGCAAAAACCATTTGTTCTTTTGTAATATCAACTTTTCCCCACGAACTAGCTTCTTTTAATGTAGAACTGCTACAAGCACCGTCCCTAGTATCAGCAACAGTAATTTGTATAGCATACTTATGCATATCAACTTTTTTACCTAATAATTCTGCACAAACTACTGTATCCTGAATGAAGTTTTTAGGAACACCTCCCCCAATCATAAACAGACCCGACTGCTTTGATTGAAGTTTAATTTCGGTTAATTCTCTAAATTCTCTTATAGAGTCAATTGTGATATGTTTTCCAGGATTTTTTTCTTGATGCATTACGAGCCCAAAACCCGCTGAACTATCAGTGAATGCTGGACAAAATATTGGGACATTATTATCGTACGCAACTTCTATCAAAGAGCCTTTTTTTTTAGCATTAACTTTAAGGTATTTTCCTAACTCTTGTATGAATTCTCTAGAAGTATAAGTTTTAGGCTTTAGCGTATTAGCAATATCACAAATAGTTTGATCGCAGGCTTGTAACTCTTCTTCATCTATATATGTATCATAGATTCTATCTATATAGTTATTTCTTAACGTTGTATCATCTTCAAATTGTGATCCTTGATAATGCTTAAATCCTAGAGCTTCAAAGAAATCCATATCTATGATTGAAGCACCTGTAGCCACAATAGCGTCAACCATATTATGTCTCACTAAATCAGTGTATAATTCCATACAACCACCTGCAGAAGTTGATCCTGCTAATGTTAAAAAAATTGAACAATCCTTATCCTTAAGCATCTCATTATAAATACGAGCTGCTCTGGCTGTATCTCTAGATGTAAAAGACATTTTGCTCATTCCATCAATAATTTGACGAGCATCAAAGGACTTTATGTCGATATGTTCAACAGGAGAATTGAGTAAAGATTTTTTATTGTGTCCGATATTCGAACTATTTTTTTTATTCATTAAGCTACTAAGGAACCAACTTTATCATTAGAATCATCGTACAAAGATATAATTGGTTTGTCACTTAATTCGTGAATTTCATTTGAGTAAAAACCATTAAAGTTAGTTCTAAAAGTAAGACTGTATGCTCCTAGCTGACCTAACTCTATATAATCACCTTCTTTAATATTATTAGGTAATAAAAATGGACCTTTCATATAATCTAACCCATCACAAGTTGGACCAAAAAAACTAAACGCAGTTAGTTTTTTAGATTGAATTCTACCATCTGTAATCATTTTTGATGGTAAAACAAAATTTGGCCCACCTGCATCAAATAATGATCCATAAGTACCATCATTTATATATAGATTATTTTTTTTTCTTAAAACAACTTTAACTATTGTAGAACCGCTCTCAGCTACTAGGGCTCTACCTGGTTCACATATAATTTCAGGTAGTCTACTTAGTTTCAAATTATTAAGTTCTTTTTTAATTTCATTCATATAATTAATTAAAGGCTCAGGATTTAGATCAGGATAAATTGATGGAAAACCACCACCAACATTAATTATATTTGGAATTATTTTTGTTTTTTTTATTATATTTCCAACTTCACGAATTCCTTTCGAGTAAGAAATCTTATGCATGCATTGAGAACCGACGTGAAAACTCACTCCAAGTTTCTTTGAATTATCTTTACTTAATCTTACTAAACCTAAAGCTTCAGAGGGAAGGGCTCCAAATTTTCTAGAAAGATCTATTTCCGCATGTTCGTTTGAAATTGCAATTCTTACAAATAACTCTAAATCTTTTGCGTGTTTCGTTGCCTCTAAAATTTTTCTTAATTCATCTTTGCTGTCTAAAGAAAAACTCTTAACTCCATATTCAAAGTAAGCAGATGCTATACTTTCTTTACTCTTAATAGTGTGCATAAAATGCAACTTTGCGTCTGGTTTTATTTTCTTGATGAGCTTTATCTCATTAAGTGAAGCGACATCAAATTCATTAATACCATTATTAATAATTTGTTTAATAACTTTCTCATTCGGATTAGTCTTAACGGCATAAAGTATCTTTCCTGGAAAATTTTCTTTAAAAAATTTTACGGATTTTTTAATCTCGTTAAGCCGTATACAATATACGGGGTTATCTGGTTGTAATGAGTTAACTAATTCGTTAACTGTTTTAAATTTTCCCATTTCATGTGTCCCTCGCGTTAATTTACACAAAGATTTTTTAAAAAATTTAATAAAAAAAACCTTACTTATTCCGCATTTAAGGTTTTTTTCACTTTATGTAAAGAAAAAAGGACATTTTTGACATGTTGAAATTTTGTCAACAGCACCCATATGGTACACTATGAGATCACAAAAAAATGTACCTGAGCAGCTAAAATTGGCAGACTTTGCTGATAAATCGCTATTAATACTTGATGATGACGACCCATTAAGAGGACGATTAGCAAGAGCAATGGAGAAGAAAGGATTTCAGGTCAAAGAGGCTAAATCACTAGCAGAGGGCTTGAATATTGCTAAAACAGCCCCCACAGCTTTTGCATTAGTGGATTTGAGGCTAGAGGATGGAAATGGATTAGATGTAGTTAGAGAACTCTCTAAGACTAAAAAGGATTGCAGAATTGTGATGTTAACCGGATACGGGAATCTACCCACAGCTGTAGCAGCAGTTAAAGAAGGTGCGATTGACTATATAGCTAAACCAGTTGATGCTGATGATGTAGAGGCAGCACTATTAGCTTCACCCGAATCAAAAGCTAAACCTCCAGAAAACCCTATGTCCGCAGATAGAGTGAAGTGGGAGCACATTCACAGAGTGTTTGAACTGTGTAACCGAAATGTTTCAGAAACTGCGCGAAGACTTAAAATGCATAGAAGAACTTTACAAAGAATTCTTTCAAAAAGATCTCCAAGATAACTAAATAATTTTTTTAAATTTTTTTATATACTTAATCAATAACGTAGCGATAAGAATTTTGAACAATTCAGCTAATAAAAAAGGTTGGGCTCCTAATTCAAATATAGGCTTATCCCAACCTATTAAACTTCCTAACCAAATCATTCCTAAAATATAAATAAAGCTAGTAGCAAATGATAATTTTAAGAAATTTCTAATAAAATTATTATCATAATTAAATTTTCCTGACAGGTATCCAGCTAAAATAAAACCTATCAGGTAGCCCATTGTTGGACCAACGAAGTAAGCTATTCCCACACCTTTTTCCGGAGTGCCCGAAAAAACTGGTAGTCCAATAATTCCTTCAAATAAGTATAAAATAATAGTAGCTAAAGCTAATTTCCAACCAAAAGCTATTCCTAAAAATAAAACTACAAATGTTTGCATTGTCATTGGCACAGGATAAAATGGTATTTTTATTTTAGATGATATTGCTAAAAGCAAAGACCCTACCAATGCAATGAAGAAGTACTTTATTATTTTTGTCTGTGTTAAACTTTTTACTAATTCCATAATATTAATTTAACTTTTTTTTGGTTAAAATCTAGTGTTTTGTTAATTGCACAAAAACATCTTCCAAATCGGCATCTTGTGTCGAAATATCCTCTATTTTGATCTTATTTTTAATTAAATAATTTACTATCTCATCAAAATCTAACGAGTCTTTCTCATAAGTAACCAAAATTGATTCTTTTGAATTGATTTTAAATTTTACATTTTTAATGAATAATTCTTGATTAAGATCTACTTTTCTTACTTTAAAATTAACTCTTTTTGTTTTTATTCTTTCAAGTAGTTTTTCAGTGCTATCTAATGCGACAAGGTTTCCCTTATTAATTATAGCTATTCTATCACACATTTCTTGGGCCTCTATTAGATAGTGAGTTGTTAAAATTATAGTAACACCTTCTTTATTAAGTTTTTTCACATTTTCCCAAAGGTTGTTTCTTAATTCAACGTCAACTCCAGCGGTCGGTTCATCTAAAATAAGAATTGGTGGTTGATGGACCATTGCTTTTGCAATCAACAATCTTCTTTTCATTCCGCCTGATAAACTTCTTGAGTAGGCGTTAGCTTTATCTTCGAGAGATACCATTTTGAGAATGAGCTCAGTAATTCTCTCATTCTTTGTAATACCGTACAGTCCAGCTTGTAATTCAAGAAGTTTTTTGGGACTAAAGAATGCATCTAAGTTTACTTCTTGAGGGACTATACCAACGGATGCTCTTACCTGCCGTGGACTCTGGTCTAAATCGAAACCCCAAACATTGACTTTACCGCTTGTTTTGACAACAGTCCCGCCAAGAATACTTAAGAATGTTGTTTTGCCAGCACCATTAGGACCTAATAATCCAAACACTTCACCTTCTTTTACCTGAAAGTTTAATTCGTTTAGAGCTTTGTTTTGTTTTTTTGATTTAGAGCTAGAGTAAATCTTGGTTAGATTTTCAACAGTTAAAGCAAATTTATTCATACTTTTTTATTAATCATTTAGAATTCATTGTAATATGTATATATGAGTTCAATAAAAAAAACAGACCATTTTTACTTAGTAGATGGCTCAGGGTATATCTTCAGAGCATATTATGCCCTACCTCCACTTTCAAGAAAAAGTGATGGTCTACCAACTGGAGCTGTAAGTGGTTTTTGTTCTATGTTGTTTAAACTTTTAGAGGATGTCAGATCTGATGACTCTAAAAATAGGCCTACTCACTTTGCAGTAATTTTTGACTCTGCTAGGAAAAATTTCAGAAATGAAATTTATAGCGAGTATAAAGCAAATCGCGATGAAGCCCCTGATGATTTGGCACCACAATTTGAATATATTAGAAAATCAGTTAAAGCTTTTAATCTTCCATCAATAGAATTAATTAATTATGAAGCTGATGATTTAATTGCTACTTATTCAAAAAAAATTACTGAGGCTGGTGCTAAAGTAACAGTAATATCATCTGACAAAGATTTAATGCAATTAGTTTCAACAAAGATCAGGCTATTTGATCCAATGAAAAGCAAAGTTATTGGAGAGAAAGAAGTTGAGGAAAAGTTCGGTGTGAAACCTAAGCAAGTAATAGATGTCCAGTCACTAGCAGGAGACTCATCAGATAATATTCCAGGAGTACCAGGCATTGGAATTAAGATTGCAGCAGAGCTTATCAATAAATATAAAAATTTAGATACACTACTTGATAAAGCCTTTGAAATTAAACAAAATAAAAGGAGAGAAACTTTAATAGCTAATAAGGATAAAGCTTTGCTAAGTAAAAAATTAGTAACTTTAAAAGATGATGTTCCAATTAAAAATGATCCAAATGAATTTTTGATAAAAGAAATTGATAAAGATAAACTTTACACTTTTTTAAGAGATATGGAGTTTAATAGATTATTAAGTCAAGCAATCAGTTTTTATGGCGAACCAGGAGAAAAAAAATTTAGTTCAGAAAATAAGTCATCAATAGGAACAAAAATTAGTACAAAACAATATAAAAAAATAATCCTTGAAAAAGATCTAGACAAATTAATAAAGGATTTAAATACCAAAAGCATTATTTCAGTGGATACAGAAACATCTTCATTAAACCCTCAAGAGGCCGAACTTATTGGTATTTCAGCAAGTTACGCGCCTAATAAGTCTTTTTATATACCTTTAGGACATAAAAACAATAAATGTTTAAGTAAAGATTTAGTTATTAAAAAAATAAAACCAATTTTGGAAGATCCAAGCATAAAAAAAGTGGGTCAAAATATAAAATATGATTATATAATATTTAAAAAATCTGGTGTCGAGTTAACTTCAATCGAAGATACAATGCTGCTTTCATATACATTAGATGCAGGAAATAATCGACATAACATGGATACTTTATCAGAATTACATCTTGGTCATAAAACCATTACTTACAAGGAACTTGTAGGAACTGGAAAAAAACAATTAAAATTCTCAGAAGTAGATTTGGACAAAGCTACAGAATATGCAGCTGAAGATGCAGATGTAACTTTAAGATTATATCAAATTTTGTATGAAAGAGTAGAAAAGGAAAAACTCAATAAAATTTATGAAATTTTTGAAAAACCTATGATTAAGATTCTTTCTAAATTAGAAACCTGCGGGATCAAGGTAGATAATAACTATTTAAAAGTATTATCAAAAAAATTTGAGACAAGATTAATAAAAATAGAAAAAGAAATTTATAAAATTTCCGGAAAAGAATTCAATATTGGATCTCCTAAACAACTTGGTGAAATAATTTATAATGATCTTAAAATTGCAAAATTAAAAAAAACAAAAAAAGGTAGTCTGGCTACCAGTGCTAAAATATTGGAGGATTTGGCTTTGACGGGTCATAGATTTCCTAATTTAGTATTAGAATGGAGACAAGTTTCAAAGTTAAAAAGTACCTACACTGATGCTCTTCAAGATCATATTAATAAAGATACAAATAGAGTTCATACATCATTTCTTCTAGCAGCTACAAACACTGGTAGATTAGCTTCTAGTGATCCAAACTTACAAAATATACCTATAAAAACTTCGGATGGAAAAGAAATAAGAAAGGCATTTGTTGCAGAAAAAAATAATATTTTAATTTCTGCTGATTACAATCAAATTGAAATGAGAATTCTTGCTGATATGGCAGATGTTAAAGAATTAAAAAAAGCTTTTAAAGAAAATAAAGATATCCATAATCTTACAGCAAGCCAAGTTTTTAACTTGCCAATGAATAAAGTTTCAGAGGACCAAAGAAGGAAAGCAAAAGCAATTAATTTTGGAATTATTTATGGCATTACCCAATACGGTCTAGCTAAACAAATATCAGTGTCAAATGATGATGCTCAAAAATTTATAAATTCTTATTTTAAAAAATTTCCTGAAATAAAAGATTATATGCAAACAACTGTTAAAAGTTGTAGAAAGCAGGGATTTGTTACAAACATCTTCGGCAGGAGAATTCATTTAAGAGGCATTAATGATAAAAACTTTAGTGTAAGAAGCTTTCAAGAAAGAGCTGCGATCAATGCTCCGATACAAGGTTCTGCTGCAGATATAATTAGACTTGCAATGATTAAGATTGATAACACTTTGGAAAAAAACAAAATGGCAAAAATGTTACTTCAAATTCATGATGAACTAATTTTTGAATGTTCTATGAAAGATGAAAATAAAGTAAAAAAATTAATAAAAGATGCAATGGTTTCGGTATCAAGTTCTGAACACCATATGTTTTCTATTCCTTTAGAGGTAAGTATTAATTCTGGAAATAATTGGGGAGAAGCACATTGATCGCCTAAATTTTGACATTAAGATCATGAAAATGAAAGTATGGCACACACAATAGCTCTAGTTGACGATGACAGAAACATACTTACCGGAATAAGTATGGCCTTAGAAAGAGAAGGTTTTAAAGTTCAAACTTATATTGACGGAGAATCTGCTTTAATTGGTCTAACAAGAAATCCTCCGGATTTAGCAGTTTTAGACATTAAAATGCCGAGAATGGATGGTGAGGAGCTTTTAAAAAAGTTAAAGAAGAAAATGTCAATTCCAATAATTTTTTTAACATCAAAAGATGAAGAAGTAGATGAATTGCTAGGGTTAAAACTAGGAGCAGACGACTTTGTGAAGAAATCTGGAGGATTTTCAACGAAAGTCTTAATTGAGAGAATTAGAGTCCAATTAAGAAAAAAAAATAATGTTACTGATGATACAAAAAATATAATTACTCATGGAAAACTAAAGTTAGACCCAGCCCAATTAGAATGCGAATGGGCTGGAAAACCTTTGCCAGATAAGTTGACAACTACAGAATTTTTAATAGTTAAAGAGTTAGCAAAGAGACCAGGAGTTATTAAAGAAAGAGCACATTTAATGGACATCGCATATAAAGAAAATACTGAAATTGAAGATAGAACTATTGATAGTCACGTTAAAAGAATAAGGAAAAAGTTCAAAAAAGTAGATGAAAAGTTTTCAGCAATTGAAACTAGATATGGAAGCGGGTATAGATGGAATGTTAGTTAATGAAACCAAAAAAAACAGCATCAATTCTTAAAAAATTTTTATTATTTAATTTAACTACATTTTCTATATTAGGATTATTTACAATATTTTATCTAAAAGCTATTCAGCCCAACTTGGTAAAAAAAAGAGCAGTTGATCATAAAATTATTATTAGCAATACAATAGACCACTTAAAAAGACTTAATGTAAATTACAGCGAGGACGGAATTCGAACATTTTTGCTATCTACAAGATTTTTATTTCAAAGCTTAGATAGAGTGCAATTTTACGATTTATCAGGGAATCTCATTGGAGATACAAATATTTTAGACTTAGATCAAAACGTTTTTTCGAGATCCGACATCATTATTGAGGAGACTATTGGCGGCAAACAGTCACTTAATGAAACTTCTATGGTAAAATCAAATGATAAAAGCGATGATTCTCTTAAGAACATCTTACAACAATATAAGGGCACTCCACTCACATTATCTGAGGTCAACAAAAATGATTTTTTTGTTAAAACTTTGAGTGAAATAAATCTTAAAGATCAAAATATTGGTTTTATATTAGTTTCAGAACAAGCAAACGATATAGTTAACGCTGTAAAAGAGAGGAAAGATTTTATTATAAGAACTGTTTTTGCAGTAGCACTTGTAATTTTAATTTTTTCAATGTTTCTCAATAAATATATTCTTAAACCTATCGGTCTCCTAGTTAAATATAGTGACTCTATTAAAAAGAAGTCCTCTGAGAGTATTAGTATAAAAAAAGTTTTTGTTAGAGATGATGAAATTGGAAAGCTCACAATGTCAATTGATGAAATGACAAAAGAATTACAACATAGAACAACCAGAGCTGAAACATTTTCAAATGATCTAGCCCATGAGATAAGAAACCCACTCGCATCTCTTAAAAGCGCCTCTGAACTTCTTGATAAAACAACTGAGAAAAAGGAAAGTGAAAAACTTTTAAAAATAATAAACCATGACGTAGAACGAATAGAAAGATTGATTACTGATTACTCTCAAATGCTTAAAGATGAGGCTTCTCTATCAAGAGAAAAAATGAGTAAGATTAATTTAATTGAAGTAATTAATAATGTCGTAGAGGATTTTAAACAAGATTTGAGCAACCAAAATAAAAAAATTGAAATAAAGATTAAGGAAAAGATAAGTTCAAAAAACGGAAAGTATATTTTGGGAATAGAAAA
Organism: uncultured Pelagibacteraceae bacterium; assembly: GCA_902569465.1. GTDB lineage: Bacteria > Pseudomonadota > Alphaproteobacteria > Pelagibacterales > Pelagibacteraceae > Pelagilacustribacter. The sequence continues at coordinate 50,626 of CACFUE010000001.1, forward strand.
TAGGCTAGAACAGGTAATAGCAAATTTATTAGATAATTCTATTTCTTTTAGTCAAAATAATCAAAAAATTGAAATCAGTATAGCGGAGACAACAAAAAATCTCGTTATGACAATTAAAGATGAGGGACCTGGATTTTCAGAGACCTCCCCTCAAAAAATATTTAAGAGATTTTATAGTAATAGACCCAAAAGCTTTGGAAAGCATTCAGGTCTTGGCCTTAATATTGTTAAGAATATAGTCGAACTGCATAAAGGCACTATAGCCGCATCAAATAGATTAAATACTAAAGGAGCTCAAGTAGAAGTATTGCTTCCAAAATTTTCTTAGTGATCTTTCTTGATAAGATAGGTTTATATTGATATTAACGATTTCAAAATGGAAAAAGATTATAAAGTAAAAGATATAAGTTTAGCTGATTTCGGTAGGAAAGAAATTTCTTTAGCTGAAACTGAAATGCCTGGATTAATGGCATTAAGAAAAGAATATAAAGGAAAAAAACCGTTAAAGGGTGCTAGAATTTTAGGTTGTTTACATATGACGATCCAAACAGCCGTTCTAATAGAGACATTAGTTGACCTTGGTGCCGAGGTAAGATGGTCATCATGTAATATTTTTTCTACTCAGGATCATGCTGCTGCTGCAATAGCTAAGGCAGGTATACCAGTATTTGCTTGGAAAGGAGAAACAGAGGATGAATATTGGTGGTGTGTTAAGCAAACAATTGTAGGTAAGCAAAATTGGAAACCTAATATGATTTTAGATGATGGAGGAGATTTAACAGGTTTAATGCATAAAGACTATAAGGACATGTTAAAAGAAGTTAAAGGTGTTTCTGAAGAAACGACTACTGGTGTGTTAGCCCTAAAAAAAATGGAGTCAAATAATCAATTGCTCATACCAGCATTCAATGTGAATGACTCTGTAACAAAATCAAAATTCGATAATCTATATGGCTGTCGAGAAAGTTTGGTTGATGGTATTAAAAGAGCAACAGATTTAATGATGTCAGGTAAAGTTGCAATTGTTGCAGGCTTTGGAGATGTAGGAAAAGGAAGTGCTGCTTCTTTACGTCAGGCAGGCGCTAGGGTTATGGTTACTGAAACAGATCCAATATGTGCATTACAAGCAGCCATGGAAGGTTACGAAGTTGTCTTAATGGAAGATGCTATTAAACAAGCAGATATCGTTGTCACAGCCACTGGTAACAAAGATATTGTTACGGCTGATCACATGAGAAATATGAAGGATAGAGCTATTTTATGTAACATTGGTCACTTCGATAATGAAATTCAAGTCGAAGCATTAAAAAATTACAAATGGGATGAAATTAAACCACAAGTTCATGAAATAGAATTACCTAGTAAGAAAAGGATCATACTTTTAGCCGAGGGCAGATTGGTTAATTTGGGTTGTGCTACTGGACATCCTAGTTTTGTTATGAGTGCTTCATTTACAAACCAAGTAATTGCACAAATTGAGTTATGGAATAATTCAAGTAAATATGAGAATAAAGTTTACGTTTTACCGAAACATCTTGATGAAAAAGTTGCAATGCTTCATTTAGAAAAAGTTGGTGCAAAATTAACAAAAATGTCAAAAGAACAAGCCGATTATATCAGCGTTAAACCATCAGGACCTTTTAAGCCGGATACTTATCGCTACTAATAGTAGCTAATGATTGTTAAATCCTTAGAGCATTTAAACAAAATTTCAAAAAAAATTTCACAAAAATTAGAAAATGGAGATTGCATTTTTTTAATTGGTGAAATTGGTGTCGGAAAAACTACGCTCACAAGACATTTAATTAATAATATGCAAAGCCAAAAAGGACTTAAAAGGACCGAAGTGCTGAGTCCTACATTTAACTTACTTTATGAATATGAAATAGAAGATCTAAAAATTATGCATTATGATCTTTATCGAATAAAAAAACCCAAGGAACTAATACATCTTGGTATTTTTTCTGAAAATGAAAAAACAATTAAAATTGTAGAATGGCCAGACTTAATTAAAACACCATTGACCAATAAACTAGAAATTCATTTAGAGTATGGAAAGAATGATAATGAAAGAAAAATGAAGATATATGGACTAGGTAAATGGAAAGATTTTGAAAATGAAATATAATTTAAAAAAAATTTCAGGAGATGCTTCTTTAAGAGAATTTTATAGATTAAAAAAAAAGAATAAATCTTCAATCATTGTATCGGCTAAAAAAGAAAAATTTAAAAATCTTGCGGTATATGCAGTGATTAATAATGTGCTTACCAATAATAGGATTAATGCTCCAAAATTATTAAGTAACCATTATAAAAACGATATGATAGAGATATCTGATTTAGGAGAAAAATCTTTCCACGATCACGTAATTTCTAAAAAAAATAAACTTAAAAGCTATAAATTATTGATTAAATTACTAATAAAAATACAAAAAATAAAAGTTAAAAAATATTATAAATTTCAAAATTTTAAAATCAAAATACCAAAATATACATTATCAAATCTTCATAAAGAATCAGATTTGTTCTTTGATTGGTATTTAAAATATTTCATCAGTAATAGAAAAATTAGTAAGATTAAGAAAATTCTAAGATATGAGTTAAATAAAGTTTATAAAAAACTTAGTTATAAAAATGATACTTTTGTGCATAGAGATTTTCATATTTCAAATGTAATGATAAATAAAAATAGATTAGGAATAATTGATAGCCAAGATGCAATTATTGGAAATCCTTTGTATGATGTATCATCTTTAATTGATGATGTGAGGATAAAATTATCAAATAAGCTACAAAATCAACTTTTAAATTTTTATCATAAGAATTCAAAACTTAAGAAAGATCCAATTAAAAAAATTAAAAATGATTTTGATATTTTGTCAATCCAAAGAAATTTAAAAATATTAGGAATATTTGTACGTTTATACAAAAGAGATAATAAAGACAATTATCTTAAATTTTTACCTTATACATGGATGCTTATTGAGAAAAGATTACAAAACCCAGCTCTTAAGAATTTAAAAATATTATTTTATAAACACCTATCAATCAAAAAATTGAAAAAATTTAACAAATTATGAAAATTAAATATGGGATGATTTTGGCGGCAGGATTAGGAACGAGAATGCATCCTTTAACGCTTAAAACTCCAAAGCCATTATTGGAGATAAATAACTCCTCTTTATTAGAGAGAGCGATAAATTTGTTAATCAGCCATGGTGTGCAAGAAATAAATATTAATGTTCATTACCTTCCTGATCAAATTTATACATTCATAAATGATAAAAAATTTCAAGTTAAGATTACAATTTCTAGTGAAGAAAACTTACTACTAGACACAGGTGGAGGTGTTCTTAAAGGTACACAAAATTTTGGTGACGATCCATTTTTTGTAGTTAATCCAGATACTGTTTGGAGTAAACATTACCTAGAGGAATTGAAGAGGCTTGAAGCAATGTATTTTAAAAATAATAAACCAACCTTGCTTCTTGTTAAAAAAAAATTATCAATTGACCCATCTTTTAAGGGAGATTTTAATTTAAATAATGAAAAAATTTCAAAGGATGATGAAAATCAATTTATTTTTACTGGGTTACAAATTACTAATAGAAGTGTTTTGATTACTGAAAAAACAGAAGTTTTTTCAATGAACAAAATATGGGGTAAGCTAATAAAAGAAAAAAACCTACAAGGTTTAGAAAGCAATCAAAAGTTTTATCACCTTAATACTTTTGATATGTATAAGAAAATCTTAAGTCTTAATATTACTGATTAAAAAAAATATCTTTAGCTCTTGACTTATCTAAATAATAATATTTTTCAACTTTTAAATTATCTCCAAATTCAATAATCAAAGGATTACCTGTTGGTATTTCCAATTCGTTAATTTTTGTATTTGAAATATTGAATAAATATTTACATAAAGCTCTAAGGGAGTTTCCATGCGCTGAAATTAAAACATTTTTATTTTCTATAAGGTTTTTTTTAATTTCATTTTTATAAAAGGGCACTACCCTGTCAAAAGTATTTTTTAAAGACTCTGTAAACGGTTTCATACCTGTAGGTATACTAGCATTTAGTGGACTGAACAAATTTTGGTACTCACTTTTTTCTTCCATTGGAGGAGGAGCTATATCCCAAGACCTCCTATATTTTTTGAACTGCTCTTCACCAATTTTATTCTTAGTCTCTTCTTTATTTAAACCTGTTAAAGAACCGTAGTGTCTCTCATTAAGTTGCCAAGCAGTATTAAATTTAAGTTCTAAGTTATTTTTTTGAAGTATTGTTGTAAGAGTTTTAATCGCTCTTTTTAAATACGATGTATAAGAAATATCTATTTTAATATTTAAATCTTTTATAATTTGACCAGATTTTTCCGCCTCTAAGATTCCTTTATTGGATAGATCTACATCTACCCAACCTGTAAACCTGTTTTCTGCATTCCAAACACTTTGACCATGCCTTGTGAGAATTAATTTAGTCATAATAGTTAAATAAGCTATTATGTACTATATTAAATCGATAATGAAAAATACTATATTTAGATTAACAGAGTGTATTTATTATTTCTCTTTATTAGTTTTAATAATTCTCTATTTATTTCCTGGAAGCTTGATAGGGTATTTTTTATACGGAAACTTGGGCCAACAACCTAATTTAATAACAAATCCAATCGGTACATCAATTAACCATTTAATTTTTTTTTCTTATATTACTTCATTAGCAATTATAGTACGATTTAGAGTTAAAAATATTTTCACTAGCTTCAAAGTTATTTTATTTACTTCTGGAATTTTAGAAATTTTACACTTTGTAGTTCCTAACAGGGCTTTTGAATTGTATGATTTGGTAGCTAACATTACCGGAGTAACTATAGTATTATTAATCAATAGTTTAATAAAATGGCGAAAATATCTTTAATATTTGTTATAACATTTTTTTTTAGTCAAACATTAATTTGTGAGGAAATATTTGGAACACCAAAAATAATCGATGGAGATACTGTACATATTTACAGTAAAAAGATAAGACTAGAGGGTATTGATGCCCCGGAGATCAAACAACAATGCAAAAAACCTTTCATAAAAATTTCATCAGTTATTGGCTTTCAATTCAATAAAAATTATTCATGTGGAGTTATGGCAAAAATAAAATTAATAGATAAAATTGATAATTCAAAAGTAAAATGTATCTCTTCGTCTAAAGATAGGTATAAAAGGTTTATAGCTACTTGTTATATAGATAAGATTAATCTTAATAAATGGATGGTAAGAAATGGTTATGCAGTAGCATATAAAAGATATTCAAAAGCATATGTTAGAGATGAAGAGTACGCAAAAGAAAATCAGCTGGGTATATGGAAAGGGACTTTTATAACGCCAGAAAAGTGGAGAAAGCTTAATTAATTTTTAGTATAAATTGATGAGTGATTCATTTTAAAAAAATTATATTACTTTTAATTTTATCAATTCTTTGCGCCTGTTCTTCAATCCCTAAAAATACCCAAAATAGCTGTGCAATATTTGAAGAACGATATCTGTGGTACAAACATGCAAAAGCCTCGTACAAAAAGTGGGGAGCTCCTATTCATTTACAATTAGCCTTTGTCAAAAAAGAAAGCGATTTTGATTGGTTAGCTAAGCCACCGAGAAAAAAATTATTTAAAGTCATACCTTTTAAAAGACCCTCAAGTTCATTTGGTTATTCTCAAGCAGTGAAAGGAACATGGGAACAATATAAAAGAGAGACTGATAGCCCTTTAGCAACAAGAGCAAGGTTTAAAGACTCAGTCGATTTTATTGGCTGGTATATTCATAAAACTAATAAAATTTTAAAAATTTCTAAGAAAGATGCTTTTAAACAATATTTAGCTTATTACAAAGGTTGGGGTGATTATAAAAATTATTCTAAAGATAAGAAGGCTATAATATATGCAAAATCAGTAAAGGATATGGCTAATAAATATAGAAAACAACTAACACTTTGTAAAAAAAATTTAGATAAAAATAAGTATATTATTTTTTAAGTTGCTTATTCAGGTCAATTTCAACTGCATCAATTCTCTTAGTATTTTTTCCAACAATTGTATAAATTGTGGGAATTACATAAAGTGTAAAAAAAGTTGAAAAAAGCATTCCACTAAAAATAGTTATTCCGACAGTAAGTCTACTTGCTGCACCTGGACCTGATCCCAGGATTAAAGGTAAGACCCCTATGATTGTAGACAAGCTCGTCATAAGTATAGGTCTTAATCTTATAGCTGCTGCCTCAAATACAGCCACTTCTAAATTTTTACCTTCTTTTCTTAATTGATTTGCGAATTCAACAATTAGAATTCCATTTTTCGCTGAGAGTCCAATGAGTATTATAAGAGCTATTTGGCTATAAACGTTCAAAGATGAACCTACCACAAGTAAACCTAACAGACCTCCAAGTATGGCCATTGGTACAGTCAGCATTATTGTGAATGGATGTTTCCAACTCTCAAACTGCGCACTCATAGCAAGATAAGCTGTTATTAAAGCAAGTGCAAAAATTACGTATAACTCAGTGTTAGTTTTTTTATACTCCTCACTTTCTCCCTTGTAAGCTATTTTTGCTTGAGGAGTATTTTGTTCAACCACTCCAACTAAAAACTTAAGTGCTTCATCTAAAGAATAATCACCAACCAGTCTAGCTGATATTGTTACTGCTTTTTGTCTATTATATCGGGCTAAGAAAGGTGACTGACCTTCCTCATCATATGTAACTAAGTTTGAAATCGATACAAGTTTATTATTGTTTTTTGATCTTACAAAAACTTTACTTATACTATCAGGCTCTTGTCTATCTTTAATATCTCCTTGGAGAATAATAGAATATTCTTTACCATCTCTAGTAAAGTTAGTAACTCTTCTCGATCCAAATATAGTTTCAATAGTTTTACCTATATCTTCTGTTGAAACGCCAAGGTCAGCTGCTTTTTTTTGATCTATTTTTACATTTAGTTGAGGTTTGTTTAGATCGAAATCATCTTCTATCGAAGTAAGTCCTGGATTTTTTCTTGCCTCCTTTTTAATGATTTCCTTCCATTCAATAAGTTGATCATAAGTATTCCCTAAAATAACAAATTGCACAGGGCTCTCAATTCCCCCTGTTCTTATTCCTTGAGGCATTATTGGAAAAGCTAATACACCCGGTACTTTTGAAATTTTTCCAAAAGACTCTCTCATTATTTGAACACCGTGACGATCTCTTTTTTTCCAAGGCTCAAGTAAAACAATAATAAAACCACTATTTACTTGTTTTGCAGATTTACCAAACCCTGGCACTCTCATAATCAATTTTCTGTATTCACCTTTACCAACATTAGGTAATAAAAGGTTCTCAATTTCTTCAGCTCTATCTTTTGTAAAGTTAAAGCCGGAACCTTGTGGTGCTTTTACGATTACAAAGAATGCTCCTCTATCTTCAGGAGCAATTAATTCTTTTTTTGTAAAATTGAAAAAAAATAAAGTTAGAGCTAACGTGGCTAATAAAAAAATTGTAATAGTTGTTCTTTTTTTTATCCAACCTAGTAAAGATATTTTATACAAATAAGTTAGGTTTTTTAAATATTTCTCAAATTTTAAAACTATTTTTGACTTATTCATATTTTGCTTTAGGAACTTACTGGCTAACATCGGGCTCAAAGATAAAGCCACAAAACTAGATATAATGACAGCGGCTGCAAGTGTAATTGCAGTCTGAGTAAATAGTACACCTGTAATTCCTTTAATAAAGATTAAAGGAACAAATACAGCAACTAAAACAACTGTTGTAGCTATAATCGCAAATGAAACTTGTTTAGCTCCTTTGAATGCTGCAACAAGTGGCGTATCACCTAGCTCTATTCTCCTCACAATATTTTCAAGCATTACAATCGCATCATCCACAACAATTCCAATTGCTAAAACCAAAGCCATTAAAGTGAAGAGATTTATTGAAAAATCAAATATATAAATTGCCAGAAAAGTGGAAATTAATGAAACAGGCAGAGCTACCAATGGAACAACTAGTGCTCTTATGTTTCCCAAAAACAGGTAAATTATTATAGTTACTAAAATCAACGCAATAAAAAGTGTTTTATAAACCTCTTTAATTGCGGCTTTTATGTAATTACTTCTATCGAATGAAACCTCTAAAGTTGTATTCGGGGGCAAACTAGGTTTGAGTTCTTTAATTTTTTTTTTAATCCCATCGGCAACTTCAATAGTATTAGCATCTGATTGTTGATAAATACCTATTCCAACTACTTGTTTTCCATTACCTTTAAATAAAGTACGCGTTGACTCTGCACCAAGCTCTACTCTTGCTACATCAGACAATGTAATAATTGATCCGTCAGACGCTCTTTTAAGGGGTAAATTTTTAAAATTTTCTAAATTACTATAAGCTTTATTAAGTTTAATCGTCAAATCTATATCTTTTGACTCTATTCTTCCAGCTGGAAACTCTACATTTTCTTTTCTAAGTACACTTTCTATTTCTTCTGTAGTCAAATCTCTAGCAGCAAGTGAGATCGGGTCCAGCCAAATCCTTAAAGATAATTCTCGTTGACCACCAAGTCTTACTCGACCTACTCCATCAACTGTAGAAAATGTATCTGTTAAATATCTATCCGCATAGTCTGTAAGTTCTAAGTCTGACATAGTTTCAGAGTTAAAAGATAACCACATTGTTGTACGCATACCTGCGCTTTGTTTAAATATTTCTGGTTGTTCAGCTCCTTCAGGTAAGTTATCTAAAACTCTAGACACAGAACTTCTGACATCATTGGCAACATCATCTAAATCTAAATCAGTTTCAAAAGTTAAAGTAATTCTTGAACTTTCATCTTCACTAAAAGAATCAATAGTCTCTAAACCTGGAGTTCCTCCAACAAAATCCTCAATTTTTTGAGTGATCTGGGTATCAACTATTTCAGCCGAGGCACCTCTGTACTCAGTTTGTATTGTAACTACTGGGGGTTGAACGTCAGGCAATTCATCGGTTGGAATTTCTTGAAAAGTTACTAAACCAAATATTACTAAAACCAGACTCATTACTGAGGCTACAACAGGTCTTTTGATTGAAAGGTCAGTTAAAAACATTTATTTGGCTGATTGAATAATTTTAATTTTAGCACTATCTCGCACTTTAGAAACACCTTCACTAATTACAATATCTCCTTCACTTAATCCCGATATTACTGAAACTTTGCCAAAATTTCTTTTACCAATTTCAATATTTTTTTTTTCAGCAGTGTCATCAGTCACAGTATAGACAAAAGCTGTATTTCCCTGAATTGTTACTGCGCTTTCTGGAACGCCAATTTGGTTTTTTTCATCATAGATAATTTTAACAGTCATTAATTGCCCTGGAATGATTTCAAAATTTGAATTGTCTACAATTATTCTTGATAAGATTGATCTAGTAGATGGGTCAATACGAGAACTTACTGTCTCTATTTTACCTTTAAAAACCTTTTTATAAGCCGAACTAGTAACTTCAGCTTTTAATCCTGTTTTAAGAACACCTACATAATTCTCAGGCACTTTTATATCTATTACAATATTTTTTAGATCATCTAGAGTAATTATTAAACTTTCGGAACCCAATACACCCTGAGCTATTTCCCTTTTTCCTACTTTACCGGAAAAATCTGCAATTAAACTTTCACCATCTTTCAATGTAAGTATTTTTTCACCTTTTTTTACAAATCTGTTTTCAAGATTTAGCTTTCCGTTAATATTACTTGCCTGGACTCTATAAGCTTTTGAATTTTGAGCTATTGCTGTACCGAAAGTTTCAATACTTTTATAAAAAAGTGATTTCTCAACTTTAGAAACAATTACACCCGGAGCTGGTCTCACACTAAATTTTTTTTTAAAATGTAGACCGATAAAATGTCTTGCTGCTATGATTGTAAATATAGCTATAAAAAAAATTATAAGAAAAGTTTTAATCTTTAAAGAAGTTGTCATATTTTAATTTAATCCGTATTCTGCCCATGAACCGTCATAGATAACAGGTTTTTTACCACTTATAATAGAATTAGCTAGCCCTAAAACACACGCAGTAACTCCAGAACCGCATGTAAACGCCATTTCTTTCTCGACAGATACTTTTTTTGATTTAAAAATTTCAATTAATTCATCTTTTTTTTTTAAAGTTCTGTCTTTCTCTAAAAGTTGTTGGAAAGGAAGGTTTATTGATCCTTTAATGCTACCGCTTCTAAGTTCTTTACGGGGTTCTGGTTGCAAACCTAAAAATCTTTGTTCTCCTCTAGCATCTATTAATTGAATTTTTTTGCTAACAATGTTTTTATTTACCTCATCTTTGTTAATAACTAGAGAGGTATTCTCTTTTGCAATATATTTCGATTTTTCAATATTTATTATTTTTTTTGATGTGGGACGTTCTTCATTTATCCATTTTTTAAAATCCCCATCTAATACTGAGATAAGTTTTGGGTCATGACCGAAATACAAAAAAGTATACCAAACTCTACAAGAGCTGAAAACATCTGAGTCGTCATAGACAACTACATGATCTGAATTTGATATTCCTAAGTCAGATACAATTATCTCCCAATCTTCCTTAGACGGAAGCATGTGTGGAAGGCTAGTTTTTTGATTAGAATTTTTATCTATATCAAAAAAGATAGAATTTATGATATGATTTGATTTATACTCCTCAAATGAATTTCTATTAACATTTGGAAGATGCCAACTAGCGTCTAAAATCTTAACATTAACAAAATTTTTGGCCAACCACTCTGTCGAAACTAATTGATTCATTATCTATTTTTTTCAATATATTTTTGATGATATTCCTCAGCTTTACAATAGTTCTTGATTGCCGAGATATTAGTTTGAATTTTACCGTCTAATTTTTTATTAAATTCATTTAATATTTCAGATGCCTCTTTTTTTTGTTTTTCATTTTCATAAAAAATCTCACTTCTATATTGAGTTCCGACATCTGGATATTGCATATCTTTTTGCGTTGGATCATGCATTTTGAAAAATAAATCTAATATCTTTTTAAATGAAATAACATTTTCATCAAAAGTAAGTCTTACAACTTCAGCATGTCCAGTGCTGCCAGTACATACGTCTTCATAAGTTGTTTTCTTACTATTACCACCGGCATAACCTACTTCAGTTTCCAATATTCCCGGTTTATTTTTGAAGTTTTCCTCAGGTTTCCAAAAACAGCCAAGTGCGAGTGTACATTTCTGCATAAGTTATCTAATATATTTTGAAGTTGAAAGGATAGTAAATTGTTAACACAAAATCAAATAGGCGTATTGTACATGGTAGGAAGCGTTATCTGCTTTTCAATCATGGATATCTGTGTGAAATGGCTTGATTATTATCCAGTTGGACAGGTTTTATTTTTAAGATTCTTTATAGGGTTTATTCCAATTTTTTTTATTATACCTAGAGACAAATTATTCAGTTTTTATAAAACATCTAGACCCGGCCTTCATGCATTTCGAGCTATTTCTGGTGCAGCTGCAATCATTGCATTATTTGTAGGATTAAGAGAACTGCCATTGGCTGATGTTGTATCTTTAACTTTTGGCGGACCAATATTCGTTACAGTGGCCTCAATTTTTTTCTTATCCGAGAGAGTCGGAATAAAAAGATGGTCAGCTGTATTTTTAGGTTTTATTGGCATGTTATTGATAGTGCAGCCAGCTTTTATAGATTTAAACTATTTCTACATTACACCAATAGTTTTTTGTATTTTCTTTGCTTGTGTAGCAATAAGTGTAAGAGCTTTATCAAAAACAGAGCCTAACTACACAATTGCATTTTATTTTACTTTTCTCTGTACTTTACTTGGTCTTGGTTCAATATTTTTTGTGGAGTGGAAAATGCCAACTTTAATTGATTTTATTATTTTTGTAGTTATGGGCTTATGCGGAAGTATAGCAAATCTTCTTTTAACTCAAAGTTATAGATTAGCCGAAGCATCATTAGTTACACCAATTAAATATTTAAGTCTTGTGTTTGCAATTGTATTTGGATTTTTAATTTGGAGTGAGGTGCCTAAGATTTTAACATTACTTGGTGCACTATTAGTTATAACAAGTTCATTAATAATATTTACAAGAGAGTCTCAACTTAAAAAACAAATAGTTAATCCAAGAGCATGAGAAAGCCAAGTTATTGGAATAAGGCTAAATCTATTTTGTCTAAAAAAGATAAAGTTATGAAAAAATTAATCAAACATTATAAGGACGGAGCACTTGTAACAAGAAATGATGTTTTTTTCTCCCTTTGTAAAAGTATTATCGGCCAGCAAATAAGTGTAGCTGCTGCAAATTCAGTCTTCTCAAAATTTAAGAAAAGTTGCAAAGGGAAGATTACTGCAAAAAATGTTAATAAATTATCTCATCAAACTTTAAAAAAATGCGGATTAAGTAGGCAAAAAGTGAGAGGTATAAAGGATTTAGCAAAAAAAATTATTACAAAAGAATTTAAACCTAATTTGATAAAAAAAATGACTGATGAAGAGGCCATCGAATATTTATCTAATTTAAGACAAATCGGCAGATGGTCCGCTGAAATGATTTTACTTTTTACTTTTAACAGATCAAATATTTGGCCATTGCAGGACATAGGTTTGCTGAGAGCAATATCAAATAACTATAAAAAAAAGTATTTTCCCCCTAAGATTTTTTTGAACAAACTTTATAAAAGGTTTTCACCCTATTGTTCGGTTGCAACCTGGTATCTTTGGAGATCAATAGACGAAGAGCCGATACAGTATTAAGCTCCTTCTATTGTTTGATGCTGACGTTCCGCGTGACCTTTAAGAATAGAATGTGCATCTTGATATTCTTTTGACTTATAAAAGCTATTAGCTTGATCAAAAGATGCAAACTCGATTACGACCGTTCTAGGAGACTTCTCACCCTCATTAGATGTTGATCTACCGCCTCTAATTAAAAATTTTCCTTTGTATTTTTCAACTGCTACTCTAGCTTTAATTGCATATTCCTTTAGCTTTTCATCGCTAGCTATATTTTTATAAACACAAACTACATATCCTTTCATTTACAACTCCTTAAAAATAAATTAGCTTTCTTCATGGCAGATAAACTTATCATTGATTGGAAAGAGTACAATCAAATCGTAGAAAAATTAGCAATTCAGATCTATAAAAGTGGTTTTAACCCAAATTTACTAATTGGAATTATGCGGGGCGGAGCCCCTATAATTGACGTATTAAGTAGAGTTTTTAAATTAAAATGTGCTTACCTAGCTGTAGAGTCTTATTCAGGTGAGGGAACTGAGGATCAGCAAGGTGATTTAGTTTTTTCTAGAGAAATGAGTTCTACAGTTCAAGAGATGAGCGGTAATATTCTCCTATGTGATGATTTATCAGATACTGGAGTTACTTTAAATAAAAGTATAGATTGGTTAAAAAAATACCCGCCGCTTAAAGGAAATATTAAAGCAATTAAAACAGCCGTTTTATGGAAGAAAAAAGACTCAACATTTGAACCAGATTTTTGTGCTCAAAGATTAGATAGTAATCCGTGGATTGTACAGCCCTTTGAACATTACGAAGAGATAAAAGTTGAAGATTTAATAAAAAAACATAAGAAGAATTAAGTAAGGGCCAGATGACTCTGGCCCTAAAATTTTTAAGCTACGTAAAAACTTATTACGCTAAAGGCAGCAATTACCCAAATAGCTGGTGAAGTTTTTCCAAACTTTCCAGTAAATATTTGAATTAAAGCATAAGAGATGAATGCTAAAGCGATACCATTACTAATACTATAAGTTAATGGCATAGTTATCATAGCTACAACTGCTGGTCCAGACTCTGCTATGTCATTCCATTCAATATCAGTGATGTTCCTTACAAACAAAATTGCCACATATAATAATGCTGCTCCATCTATTTCTTTAGGCAGACTAGTAGCTAAGGGTGAAAAGAATAAACATGCTAAGAACAGAACTCCAATTACCAATGAAGTCATTCCTGTCCTCCCACCTGCTTTCACGCCTGCACCTGACTCAACGTAACTTGTGACTGTAGTTGTTCCCATCATTGCACCTGCAACAGTCCCAACACTATCAGATAGCATTGCTTTATTTATGTCTTGCACTTTACCCTTTTTATCTACTTTACCTGCTACGTTAGCAACAGATGTTAATGTTCCAGCAGTATCAAAAAAGTCAATGAACAACAAAGTAAAGACTATCGAAGCCATTCCAGCGGTTAATGCAGCTTTTAGGTCAAACTCAAATAAGTAAGTCATTGGCGGGATTGATCCAACAACTCCATTAAATTTTGCTAAACCAGTTGCCCAAGCAATTATACTAAAAAATAAAATACCAATTATTATATTACCCCTTACTTTCATCTTTTCGAGTACAATCATAAAGACAAAAGTAGCACATCCGAGAAGAGTAAGTTTGTTTGATAAGTCTCCGAGTGTAACAAGAGTTACAGGATGGTCCCCGACTACCCCCATTATTTCTAAACCAATAATTGCTAAAAATAATCCAATGCCTGCTCCTATCCCAAGTTTTAAACTTTTTGGTATCGAGTTGATAAGCCAAGCACGCAAAGGGGTCAAAGAAATTCCTAAGAAGATTACTCCGGCAACTAAAACTGCACCTAATGCAGCTTGAGGTGTATAACCCATTCCCGCAACTACCCCGTACGCAACAAAAGCATTGATACCCATACCAGGCGCTAATCCTATTGGCCAAGTACGTCCATGAAATGCCATTATAAAACAAGCAACAGCTGTTGCTAAAATTGTTGCAGTGAAAACTGCACCAAAATCAAAAAAACCTTTTTCTGTTCCGGCAAATTCACCAGATAAGATGAAAGGATTTAAAAACATTATGTAAGCCATAGTAAGAAAAGTAGTTACCCCGGCAATTACCTCTGTTTTAAAATTTGTCTTATGTTTCCTATATTCAAAATATTTATCCATCATAAAATTAAACCTCCGTTTTGGATTTATTACTCTAAATACGTAACAAAATCCCAACTAAATAAGGCATAACAGCTTAGATTCAACCAAGAGTAAATATATCTGTTTATAACTTTTCGTTATAAAATAGGGCTAAGAATGAAAAAATTTTTTTTATCAATTTTATACACATTATTTTTAATTTCTTTAGCTAGTTGCCAAACTGTTTCAAATAAAATTGACGATACTACTGAAAAAGAGGAAATAGAATTAAGTAAATGGCTGGATAAATCTGAGGAAGATCTAAAAAGTTTTTATGGTCAGCCTGATAAGGTTGAATTTTTAGGAAATAGAAATAGAAACTATCTTTATATAACTGAGAAATATAAAATTAAATGTGAGCGTAAATTTGAGATCAATCCTAAAAACATTGTGGTTGGATTTACCAGTAAAAATTGTTTTTAAATTACCTGCGGAGTATTAACTCCGCAAGTAAGGTAAACTTATTTAATTTCAATAAGTCTTTTTTTCTTCATTTCAGGGATAATTTTTTCACAAGAAATAGTTAACAAACCATCTTTTAATTCAGCACCATTCACTTTTACATCATCTGCAATTGTAAATGATCTAGCAAAAGATCTTTGCGAGATTCCTCGATGAATTACTTCATCACCTTCTTTTTCTTCAGATCTTTTAATGTCTTTTGTTTTAACAGTTAAAAGATTATCTTCATATTCAACTTCAACATCATCTTTGTTAAAGCCAGCAACTGCCACTTCAATAGCATACTTATCTTTGCCTGCCTTTCGGATGTTGTATGGCGGGTAATTGCTTTGAACAGCAAGACTGCCATTGCCTAACATTGACTCGAACTGATCAAACATGTCATCGAATCCAATGCTAAAAGGTCTTAGTGAATTAAAGATCGATAGATCCTTACTTGTCATATATCCTCCTTTGTTAGCAAGGTTAATGTCAGTCCCATTTGGCAACCGACAAATAAGATATGGGAATTATTTTTATTTTTTCAAGATTGTTATTTTGAAATTTTTGCGGATTTTAAAATAAAAGAATATTCTTCAGCTAGTTCGGTGATAGCATTGTCGCGACCAGACATTCCACCGTGACCTGCTGCTTCCATTTTACATTTTAGCAATTGATTATTATTATCAGTTTTTAAATCTCTAAGTTTTGCAATATATTTTACTGGCTCAGAGTAAAGAACCCTGTTATCAAAAAGTGAAGTTGTAATTAGCATCGGTGGGTAATCTTTTTTTTCAATATTGTTATAAGGTGCATAAGACAAAATATACTCAAAGTATTCTTTACTTTTTATTGGATTTCCCCACATCTCCCATTCACCTGGTGTTAGTGGTAATTTTTTATTTAACATTGTAGTCATCGTATCTACAAATGGAACCAGCAAAAGCATTCCAAAAAATAAATCTGGCGCCATATTTGCTACTGCTCCACCAGTTAGACCTCCAGCAGATCCACCATAAAAACAAATTCCACCTTTATATGTATATCTTTGATTTATTAAATGGTTGGCACATGCTATGTAATCTAAAAAGGTATTTTTCTTAAATTTTTTTTTACCTTTTTCATGATGTCTATCTCCTAAATCTCCTCCACCTCTTACATGAGCTATCGCAAAAGTAATTCCTCTATCAATTAAACAAAATCTTGAGGCACTAAAAGATGGAGATATACTATGTTTGTATGCCCCGTAGGCATATAAAAGAATTTTTGATTTTCCATCTTGTTTTGCTGTTTTCAATCTAACCAAACTTATAGGTATCATTTGACCGTCATGAGACTCAGCCTTTATTCTTTCAACAACATAATTACTGGAGTCATGACCAGATGGGACTTCTGTTTGTTTTACTAATTTTTTTTGCTTTGAGACGATGTCATACTCATATACTTGTCCTGGAGTTGCCATACTTTCCCATCCAACTCTTATCATTGTAGTATTTGTATCTCTTTGCATTAAAGAAACACCAGGAACGCCTATTGGTTCATCTGAAATTTTAATTTCCTCTTCTTTGTTAGTTTGAATATTTCTTACAAACAGTTTTGGTATAGCATCAGACTTTTCTGATCTAATAATATAATCATCTAAAAATTCAAACCCACCAATAACAGTCTCTTTTTTTGCTGGGATAAAAACTTCTAATTTATCTATATGACTAGTTTTACATCTGAGTACCTTATAATCTCTAGCCTCCTCATTAGTGTGAACATAAAAATAACCTTGCCAAGAGTCTATTGAATAACGAACATCATTTTTTCTTTTTTGAAAAAGTGTTGGTTTAATTTCTTTAGCATCTGTAGAAAAAAAATATTCTTCAGTTGTTATGTGATCAGAAGTCCCAATAATGAAATATTTTTCATCAGAGGTAATACCAATACCACAAGTAAAAGTTTCATCTTTTTCCTCAAATATTAGTTGATCTTGATCGGTCGATGTTCCAAGAACATGATTGAAAATTTGTCTTGGTCTATGATATTGATCTAATTTCGAGTAGAAAAAGCTTTTATTATCTAAAGCCCATGTGACGCTTCCGCTTGTATTTTCAATTACATCTTTTTCATTTTTTCCTGTTCTAAGATCTCTCAAATAAATTGTATAATATTCTGATCCTTTTAAATCTAGAGAATAAGCAATAAAATTATCACAATAAGAAGTGCTTACAGTGCCAACTCCAAAATATTCTGAACCAGACTTCTTCTTTTCCAAATCAGCATCAAAATAAGTTTCCTCAGGTTTAGAGGCATCAATCAGTTGCCTCATTCTTTTACCGTAATTACCCTTAGCTTCTGTTTTTGACCAATAATAATATCTTTTATCTTTATATTTTAATCCAGTGTCATCTAATTTAATTTTTCCTTTGATTTCGTTAAATAAATTTTTCTGTAATTCTTTAACATCTTTGAAGTAGTCTTCAGTTATTTTGTTGTTAGCATCTATGTAATCCTTGACCTGAGTATTTAACTTTTTTGGATCCTTTAAAACTTCAAGGATATTTGGCTGATCTACCCAAGAATAATCATCTTCTAGTGGAATACCGTGATAATTTTTCGTAGTCTTAATTTTTTTAAGTTTTGGTATAATCATAATTGGAAATTATATGAATTTATTTTTAATAGGAATTATCATCTTTGTCATTGTTTATTTATTTTTAAACTGGTTTGCTAAAACTAGTTCTAAAAAAATAGCCACTTCTATTAAAAAAATCGCTGTTTACTTATCAGTTATTCTGGCGACTCTTTTGGCTCTTGGTGGAAAATATATTTTCTCACTTCCTTTCTTATTTGTAATTCTTAGTGGATTAAAAATTAAAGGTTTTACTGCTCTTCAAATGTGGCAGCTATGGAGATTAATACAATTTATGAAAAATTCTGGTAGGTTTTCACAAAGTCAGTTTGGACAAACTCAAGGCTCTTCGAGCGTAACTACTGATGAAGCTTATAAATTATTGGGATTAAAAAAAGGTGCAAGCAAAGAAGAAGTTTTAAAAGCAGCCAATCAACTTCAAAAAAAAATTCACCCTGATATGAATAGAGATGTAAAAACTGAGAGATTAAGTCAATTAGTTAATGAGGCGAAAGAAAAAATTATAAAAAGTGACTTTAGCTAGAAAGCAACTCAATCGATTTATTAAATACCTTTTCAAAAGAAATTTTATTTGTACCCAAAGTATCATGGGTTGTAGTTTCTTCGGTCTCACCTTCTGGAACAATAACTTCAATATTCTTTGAATATTTTCCATAAGCCTGTACCGGACTGTCCATGAATAAAGCTAAACATTTAATATTTAATGCTGATGAAATATGCAGCCATCCAGTATCGTTACCAATGTACAAATTACAATTTTTAATAATTGGTATTGTTTCACTTATTTTTAAATTTACAAATGAGATGCATTGATTTTTTATTTTTGAATTAAATATTTCTTTATTTAAATCCTCATCAGTTTTACCAGCAGCTATATAAAATTTTGAAGGTATTTTTTCATTAATCTTTTCACATAGTTTAATATAATTTTGTATAGACCATCTTTTGGTTGTACCACTTGCTGAAATACCTAAACAAATATGCTTCAATTCTTTTGAAAATTGATTTTTTGAGCTTTGAATTTTCATCTCATTAACGCTTAAGAAAGGTTGTGTAGAAACAATGGAACCCAATTCATTTTCTGTAAAAATTTTTGCAGAAGTAACAATGTTATCTTTTTTTCTAAACAAAGGATATTGTGAAATTTTTTTGACACCTGCTAGTTTTGAAATTAAAAAATATCTCAGAGAACTACTGAAGATAAACACCTTATCAAACTTTTTTTCCTTAAGTTCTTTAACAAGTTTAAAAAAGCCTGAAAGACCATCATGAGATCCAGTGCTTTTATTGGTTCTATCTAAGGTAATAATTTCGTTAATCTGATCATCGTCAATTAAAAGCTCTTTTGCTCTCGAATTCTCTTTAACTAAAATTGATACTGGCGATTGGAATTTTTTTGCAATTGCGTGAATATATGGAAGATAAATAACCATATCTCCCATGCCGATTTTTGGTTGTATTACTAAAACTTTCATTTTAAATTTTATTAATATAACTTAGATAAAATAATTTAGGTAAGATTATGATCAAAAAAGGTGTTTACGCAGCAAGTTTGAGTATTCTTAACGAGGAAAAAACTTTAAATATTGATTTAACAATCAAACATGCAGTTGATGCTATTAAAAGCGGCTTACATGGTGTATTTTTTTTTGGTTCAACAGGGCAAAGTCAATTAATTTCAATTGTAGAGAAAAAAGAATTTATAGCAAAAATTGCAACTCATAAAATGAGGAACAAATTTTTTTTAGGTACGGGTAATAATTCTCTAAATGAAAATATTGATTTGATTAGATATGCAATGGAATATGAATTTAGAGACTTTTTAATTATGCCTCCTGCTTATTATAAAGGAAACACTGATGAAGGTGTTTTTAATTTTTATTCAAAGATAATTCAGAATGTACCAAAAATAAAAATTATTATTTATAATTTTGAAAAATTAAGCGGCTATAAATTTTCTCAAGAGGCAGTCACAAATTTAGTCAAATCGTTTCCAGAAAATATTATAGGTTGTAAAGATTCTAGCTATAATTTATTTGAAACTTTAAAATTAAAAAACTTTTTAATGTTTCCAGGTTCTGAAGCCAAAATGCTAAAAGGATTAAACCTTGGATGCTCCGGTTGCATATCCGCTGTTACAAATGTTACTCATTCTCTCGCAAGACAAGTATTTGATGATTTTGAAGGAAAAAAAGTTCAAACAAAAAATGATCAATTAATTGCTGTAAGGGAAACTTTTGATCAATATAATTTGATATCAGCTTTGCACAGTTTTCACTCGTCAATAGATCAAAATTATAAGAATATACTTCCACCATTAACTTTATTAAGTAAAGAAAAACATGAGGAATTAATTAAGAAATTAAGTGAATTAAATTTTACATTAGAAAAAAATAAAGCAGCGTAACTATGATTTTAGCAAGAGTCTTCTCAAAAATTTATAAAGAAGGTGGAATAATATTAATTGACGCAAAGGGTCAAAAATATATTTGTGGTAATCCCAGAAAAGAAAAGCCTATAACCCTTAAACTCTTAAAAGATAATCTAAAATGGAAATTGCTAATAGATCCAGAACTTGAATTTCCCGAAGCCTATATGAGAAACGAGATTGTCATAGAGAATGCATCTTTAAAAGATTTTCTAATGAATTTAATTAAAAATCTTGGAACAAATGAAGTTTCAACAGCAAGTTTAATAACTAAAAGAGTCTACCAAGCTTGGAGGTATTTTACTAATTTTAATTTACCAGGAAAATCTCGTAAAGATATTGCGCATCACTATGATATTGGAGGAGCAAAAGGAGAAAAACTTTATGACATTTTCTTAGATACAAAACATAGATTATATTCATGTGCTTACTGGAAAGATGAAACCAAAACTCTAGAAGAAGCTCAACAAAATAAAATTGAACATATTGTAAAAAAACTTGATATTAAAGAAGGGCAAAAAGTATTAGAAGTAGGTTGTGGCTGGGGTGGGATGGCTCTAGAAATAGCTAAACAGAAAAATTGTGAAGTTACTGGTATTTCTTTAAGTAAAAATCAAATTCTATACTGCAATGATAAAGCAAAAGAACTTGGTTTAGACAATCAAGTTAAATTTGAATTAATTGATTATAGAGAAGCTAAAGGTAAATATGATAGAATTTACTCAGTTGGTATGTTCGAACATGTTGGAAAAAAATTTTACAAGACATTTTTTAAATCAATAAATAATCTTCTTAAAGAAGATGGACTATTTTTGCTTCATACGATTGGAGTAGTAGATAAGCCATCACCTCCAAATAAATTTATAAACAAATATATCTTTCCTGGAGGAGTTTGCCCCTCATTTAGTCAAATAATTACACCTATTGAGAAAACAGGTTTAATAGTGGCTGACTCTGAAACATTAATTCGTCACTACGATAAAACTTTAGAAAGCTGGCTTGATAGGTTCTTAAATAAAAGGCACATAGTTAAAGATTTGTTTGATGATAAATTTGTTAAAATGTGGGAATATTATTTAGCTAGCTGTGCTGCTGCCTTTAGATACCGCGATCTTGTTGTTTTTCAATTACAAATTGTCAAGAACTTTCAAGCAGCCCATAGAACAAGAGACTATATATATTCATAAAAACTGTTATTAAATAAAATAGCAGTATGAAAAGAAAAAAAAAGAAACCTAAAAAAATTAAGTCAATAAAATCAAAACCCAGATCAAAAAAAAGCGATAAAAGACGAAAAAAAATTACCAAAAAAAAATCAAGAATAAAAAGAATTTCAAAAAAAAAAGGAAAAAAAACTAAGTCACGAAAAAAAAAATTTATTTCGTCTAAATTCAAATACAAAAAAACCCAAAAAACAAGAGCAGTTGTATCAGGAATTTTAAGTTTAAGCGATAAATTGAGATCAATGTTCAGATTTAATTTTAATCTAGATAAATCTCTGCAGAAATTCTTTCAAGGTATTTCTAATCGAGTTTCAAATATAAAAAAAGTTATTCAAGAGGAAAGAGAAAAACAAAAAAAAATTAAAATTCAAGCAATGAAGAGAGAGAAAATAGAAGCGCAAAAACGTTTTAAACAACAAGAAGAGCTTGCAATTAAAGCAAAAGCACTTGAACTTAAAGAAGAGGAAAAATTAGGCCGTGAGAGAAAGATAGAATTGCAGAAATTTATAAGATTGGAGCAAGCTGAACTTAGAAAAGAGCGTGCAGAGAAGCAGAGAAAATTTTTAGAACAAATTGCTTTAGAAAAAAAGATAGAGCAATTCAGAAAAAGAGAGGCTTTAGAAATAAAAAATTTGGAGAAATATGTACTAAGTCAACAAAGAGAGTCCTACGAAGAAGTTCAACAACGCATAGAGAGAATTAAAGAAAAATATAGATCTTTAAGAGAACAAAAAGTTAATGAAGCAATCAGAGAAAGAGTTGCTCAACTTGGAATTAAAATTGAAGATACAGATAATAAGGAAACTTTATTAGAAAAAGAGAGAATTTATAATCAGGAACGAGAAAAAATTGAGTATGCTTTAGAAAGCTTTTACAGATCTGCTCATAGTTTATGCTTTCAAATAAACAAAAGATATATTCCAAAATATTTGAGTATTATGAGGGTCGTTGATCGAAGATTTGAGACTGGCGAAATATTTATAAAATGGGATGATACCGCAGAGGATGATTGGTTGATTTTAATATACATCAAAGATAATTCACCTGATCAAGGAATTATAATTGAAGATAAATCAAATCCAGAAAAACATAACTCTTATGAATTTAAACCAACGGAAATATTTAGAGCTTCAGATCTTATGGTGGACTCGCTCACTAAATTGCTTGATAGTGAAATCCAGAAAAAAAAAGTTAGTTGATAAGGTCTTTTAATTTTTTAATCTCACCAATTTTGAATATAATTGCCTCGTCTTTTTCATAGCCGAACTTTTCAGCATTTTCTTTAAACCTTACGGGAGGTTCCCAGATCGGCTCTAAACTTAATATTGCTGTTCCCCAATGCATTCCTATAACTTTTTTTACTTCTAAGTCTTTCATTAAAGATAAAAGTTCTTCAGGATTTGCGTGAGCTGTAGATTTATCCTTGACTGGAACCAGTGGATAGAAATTATAAGCACCCAAATTTCCAAAACCCAAATCGATAGGACCAAATTTTTTTCCTAACTCTTTGTAAAATGGAGCTGGTCCAGTATCACAAGCAAAAAAGATTTTTTTATCTTTATATTCAATTAAAAAGCTTCCCCAAAGTGATCTATTTGTATTTCCATCTCCCCAGATCCATCTTTTGGACCAATGTTGACTTGGAAGCATTGTTACTGTGATTTCATCATTAATTTTAATTTTATCAAACCAATCCATTTCTTTAACAGTATCTTTTTTATATCCATTTTTTGTGAAATATTTTCCAAGCTTAAGAGGCACAAGAACTTTAGTATTCTTATAAGGAAAGTTTTTTATCGTACGAATACTCATGTGATCATAATGGTTGTGTGTCAGCAAAAATAAATCTATTTTCGGAAGCTCCTTAAGAGTTAAAGGAGATTCTATGTATTTCTTGGGCCCAAATACCAAAGGCCCATAATTCTTTTCGAAAACTGGATCAGTAATAATTGTAGTGTTTCCAAGTTTAATTATAAAGCTCGCGTGATCAAGCCACATAACATATGAGTCTGATTTATGTTTTTCGAGATTTTTTAAAACTATTTTTTTATCAATTACATGTTCAGGTGGATAATCAATCTTAAGTTTCTTTTTTTCCTCCCTAAAAACTTTCCAATCCCATTTAAAATTAGGATCCCTTTTAGGACCTCCCTCAAGGTTTCTAAAAGCATATAATTTTCCGTCTTTATAAATATGATGATAAGGTTTTTTTTCCATAGCATTTAAATTAATACTTAATGAAAATAATGTACACAGAATAAGGGGTATTCGCATACCCCTTATTAGCACAGACAATTAAATTTAAAAGGAAATTAAATATCTGAACAATTAGATTTATTTATTCTCTTATCAAATGATTTAAGTGCTTCTTTTGAAATGACCCAAACATACGAGCTTTCTTTTAAACCATTTTCATCAGCAGCTGTACATCTTTTGCCAAATTTTACTTTGGCCATGTTGCTTCCAGCACAATTAGTCAACATAAGCAACAACATTAAAGTAGATAATATTTTCATGATTAAAATTTAAAGTTAAAGTCTGTGCTTTGCTTGGCATAATTTGGACCAAAAAAAGAAATTGAAACTTTATTGAATAAGATAAATTTTAGCCTTATGATTGAAATTATGTCTAAAAGCCACATTTATGAATTGAAAGTTTATGTTGAAGACGTTGACTTTGGTCGAGTATTTTACTCTAGATATCTTCAGTATATCGAGAGAGCTAGAACAGAGCTAATACACGAAAAATTTGGTCTTACTTTAACTCAACTTATGAACGAGCACGACATAATGTTTGTCGTTAGGAAATGCAACATAGAATATCTAAAATCAGCAGTTTTTGAAGATAATCTAAGTGTAGAAACAGCTGTTTTAAAAAAAAGCAACGTTAGACTAAACTTGCTTCAAGAGGTTAAAAGAGGTGGGGAAGTTCTAGTTAGCGCAGAAGTGGAACTAGCAGTGGTAGATCGAAGTGGGTCAATAAAAAAACTTTCTAAAGATTTTTTTGCAAAAATTTAAATTTGGCTAAGAAACGCCTAATATCTGCCTTTATTTTCGTTATAAACTTTATTCAACTCAAGTTTGCAAATTCAGCAATACTCATGGAGTTAAAAATAAACTAAAAAGAACTATGAGAGTTAAACAACTAAAAAAAAACAAGTTAAAAACTAACATTAATAAGAAATTCAAAAAAATCTCTCTCTTCGAGCTTCAAAACAGTGCAAAATTTCTAAATTTTAGAGTTCGAGCATAATCTTTCCTCCAAAATAAATCAGTGGCCTAATATAATTAGGCCATTGTTTTTATATCAATAATTGTTAAATTAATCTGTGAAGCGTAATAAATTGAATAATAAAGTAGCCATCATTATGGGCTCGCAAAGTGATTACCCCATAATGAAAGATTGCGAAAAAATCCTCAAATTACTTAAAGTTAATTACCAAACTTTAATAGTCAGTGCCCACCGAACTCCAAAGCGAATGTTTCGGTTTGCAGAAACAGCAGAAAAAAATGGTTTTGGTGTAATTGTTAGTGGGGCGGGCGGAG
The DNA here is from genome assembly GCA_902569465.1 of uncultured Pelagibacteraceae bacterium. Classification (GTDB taxonomy): domain Bacteria; phylum Pseudomonadota; class Alphaproteobacteria; order Pelagibacterales; family Pelagibacteraceae; genus Pelagilacustribacter. The sequence continues at coordinate 75,893 of CACFUE010000001.1, forward strand.
CTGCACATTTACCAGGTATGGTTGCTTCTTTAACTACTCTACCTGTTTTAGGAGTTCCAATAGAAACTAAAAAACTAAAAGGTCTTGATAGTCTCTTATCAATGGTTCAAATGCCGAAAGCTGTTCCAATAGGCTGTCTTGCAATCGATGGAGCTTTTAATGCTGGTTTGCTTGCAGCCTCTATAATTGGAAATTTCGATTCTAAAGTAAAATCAAATTTAGAAAAATGGAGACGACTCCAAACTCAATCTATTAAAAAAAAACCTAAACGATAAATGTCTGACATCACTTTAGGGATTATAGGCTCAGGTCAATTAGGTTCGCTACTTTGTCAGGCAGCGAAAAAGCTTGATGTAAAAACAGTAGTTATATCAGATGATGAACAAGGACCTGCACAAAATTACTCTAATGAATTTATTTATTCAAAATATGATAATGAAAGCAAGATTAAAGAATTTATTGATAAAGTTGATATCGTAACATTTGAATTCGAAAACATACCAGTAGATATTTTAAAAAAGATTGAGCTTAAGAAAAAAGTTTTACCAAAACCAGAAATAAATAAAATAATTCAAAACAGAAAGTTAGAAAAAACTTTTGTTAATGATTTAGGAATTAAAACTACAGATTGGGCTTTTATTGAACAAGCTGGAGATATCGAAAAAAATAAGAATTTATTGCCTGGAATTTTGAAATCAAATACACTTGGTTACGATGGACATGGACAGTTTGTTTTAAATTCTCTTGATGATGTAAAAAAAGATTGGTGCTTCACAGCTGATTATATTTTAGAAAAGAGGATAAACCTTAAAAAAGAGATATCGGTTGTAATTACAAGATATTTAAATGGTGAAAGTTATATTTATGAACCTATAGAAAATATTCATAAAGACCAAATTTTAAATCACTCAAAAATCCCAGCAGACATAAATAAAGAAATTTTTGCGAAAGCGCGGAATAATGCAAAACTTATTTCAGAAAAATTAGATTATGTTGGCACAATGTGTGTTGAATATTTCATCGATCAAGATGATAATTTGTTAGTCAATGAAATTGCTCCAAGAGTCCATAATTCAGGTCATCTAACAATAAATGCGTTTTCCATAAGTCAATTTTCTGGGCATGTTGCGGCTGTGTGTAACCTTGGCGTGAAAAAAGTTGAAAAAATTTCTAATGCTGAAATGTTTAATATCTTAGGAAAAGATATCGAGACTTATAGATCGAAAACATTTAGTAAAAATGAATTTTTTTACGATTACGGGAAAAAATCTATTAAAGATAAAAGAAAAATGGGACATCTTACGGTTTTAAAAAAATAATTATTTAATTGTTATTCTATGCATAACTCTTCTGCAGTTCTTTATTTCACTAGCCATATGCAGAATACTTAAATTATCCCAAAGACAGATATCACCTTTTGTCCACTCATATGAAAATATAAACTCTTCTTTGTTTACGTGATCTACTAAATAATTTTTTAAATATTCAGCTTCGTTTTCTTTTACATTTTTAATCTTCATTAAATGTCCTGGAGATACATAAAGAGTTTTCTTTCCATCTACAGTAATAACTATTGGATGTTCGGCCTCCATAGTTTCTGAAGATTTTATTCCCATTTCTTTTTCTCGTTCAAGTCTTGTTATTGCTATCGGTCCCGCTGATGAAAAAACTCCAGTAGCGTCTTTAATTTTTTCTTTAATGTTGTCTGGTAATTTATCGTAAGCATTAAAGCCAGATGAGAATATAGTATTACCTTGGCCAACTGGTATTTCCATACCCATTAACATTGTATATCTTGGTCTATCATTAGCTAAATAACTTGTATCCTGATGAAGCCAGCTAGAGCCAAAACTTAAATTTTTATCATCAGGCTTTCTCTCGATTACATTTATAAATGGAAATTTTTCATCTAAACCTTTAAGTCTTGGATACACTACGGGTTGACCTATATTCTTTGCAAAATTTTGATAAGTTTCAGGATCAAGATTTTGTTCTTTTATAAATATAACTCCGTACTTGTTTAAAATTTTTTTTATTTCTGTTGCCTGATCTTGATCTAGGGATTTTAAATTAATGTCGTTGATATAAGCTCCAACATTATTTTTTCCCGGTGAGATAGATAAATTCATTTAGTTCAAAGGTTTAATTAAAGCAGGGTCATTATTTACTGGATTATTAACATCTTTTGATATCTCATGAAACTTTAAATTGGGTGGTTTAATAGAGTTTAATATTTCCATAGCATCTTTTTTAATGTTCAAATAATTATTAATTTGACTTTGATTAATGATCATTGGTTCTCTGTGATGGATGGTGCTAATTTTTTCAGTAGCTTCTCTTGTAATTATACAAAACTGGTCATTCTGATATATCCCAGCAAAATACATCAATTCATCATCTTCTTTTGAAAAATAATAGGGAGTTTTTGTTTTGTCTTCTCTCTTCCATTCATAGTACCCATCAGCTGGAATAATACATCTTGATGTCTGGATAAGACTCTTAAAAGTAACTTTTTCCATTAGAGTTTCTCTTCTTGCATTAATTAGGGGAGAAAATTTATCTAATTTTTTAGACCAATTAGGTACTAACCCCCACTCATAAAGTTCAAGAGCCTTGCCATTTGAATAGGATTTAATTATTGGCAACTTTTGAGTTGGGTGTGCATTATAATTATCTGTATCCTCTACTTTTATATTTGTTTTTACCAAATCAGCAGTTTTGGTTACTGGTTTTCTAATACTATATCTTCCACACATTATTTATTTTTTCTCTCTCTTTTAAGTTTTCTCTTTTCTTTTAAAGATAACTTTGCTTTTTTCATAAAGCTTCTATCTTTTTGACTTTTACCCGAATATCTTTTTGACATACTTATTCGTCTATTATTTCATGGAATTGCTCACCTAGTCCATCTACTTTTAAGTGAAGTTTGTCACCTGCCTTTAGAAATTCAGGTTTTTCCATTTCCATTGCCGTACCTGCAGGTGTTCCGGTTGTGATAATTGTCCCAGGATATAAAGTCATAAATTGACTTAAGTGAGAAATTAAAAAATTGAAATTAAAAATCATTCTTTCTGTATTTCCAGTTTGTCTTCTATTGCCATTTACATCTAACGCTAAATTAATATTATTTAAGTTTTTTATTTCATCTTTGGTCACAAGGTAGGGCCCTGTTGGTCCTGCTATAGATTTACCTTTGATCCATTGACCACCTCTTTCTTTTTGCCAAGACCTTTCAGAAATGTCATTAACGATACAATAGCCAAATACATAATCTTGAGCATTTTCTTCTATAATATATTTGCCTTCTCGACCAATAATCATTCCAACTTCAACTTCGTAATCCATTTTATTAGCAGATTTAGGTTTTACTATTTGATCATTAGGACCCTGAATACATCCTGAGCTTTTATTAAAAACAATTGGTTCAGTTGGTAATTTTGATTTGGTGCCTTCTGCATGTGCTTTATAGTTCAAACCTATTGCTAAAAAATCTACTGGATCTGATATGCAAGCGCCAATTCTAATGTTTGAGTTAATTTCCTTTAGTTCAGATAGTTTTATTCTTTTTAATTTATTTAATGTTTCTTCATTAATTGTCTGTGGATTTAAATCTTTAATATGATCTGATAAATCCCTGATGATATTATTACTATCTAAGGCAGCAACAATTTCATTTCCTAATTCACCAACTCTTAATAATTTCATTGATTAATTTTATTCTTGGAATCGCTATTTTACAAATCTTTTGATTCTTTCCTCAGTGGTCGTTTCGGGACCAGAGTAAGGTGTTTCGTAACTATTAGTCCTTGTTAGAACATCAATACCCTTAGTAAAAATAAAGATAAAAAAAACAATAAAAAAGACTGCGAATATTTTTGCAGGATTATAATTGCCAGATTGAAAAACACTGACTGGTTGTTCTTGTTTTTTGTGAAAAAATTTAAATGTTAAGTAAACTGCTATGATTAATCCAATATGCGCCATAACTACTCCAGCCCAACCAAAAATAAAAGAGGTTACGCTAAATACATAGAGGCTAAACACAGTGGACCAAACAAAAGATAAAACAATTAAAATTTGAAGCCTTACAGACTTTGGCAAGCTTCTTAAGTCGTTTTTACTGTCATCAAACATGATGTTAGCTGCTTCGGTCATCCAATTTTTAAAACTTTCCATAACTGCCTTATATACTTTTTAAATTGAAATTAAAATTATTATAAATTTCGCACCAGTTTTCTTACTTTTTCCATATGTGAATTA
>CACFUE010000002.1 GCA_902569465.1 uncultured Pelagibacteraceae bacterium
TAAATTAATTGAAAACCTTAACAAGGAACAGAAAGATGCTGTGCTAAGCACTGAGGGGCCTAATCTTATTGTCGCTGGCGCGGGTTCAGGTAAAACTAGAGTTTTAACAACTAGATTAATTCATATAATCGCCCAAAAAAAAGCTTTTCCAAATCAGATTTTATGCGTAACTTTCACTAATAAGGCAGCAAAGGAAATGCAGAATAGAGTAATGTTGCATGTTAAAGGAAGTTCTAATGCGATTCCTTGGCTTGGTACCTTTCACTCTATAAGCGTAAAAATTTTAAGAAGACACGCTGAAGCCCTAGGTTATAAAAGTAATTTCACAATTTTAGATACCGATGATCAAAAGAAACTAATTAGAAACATTGTAAAAGCTGAAGACTTAGATGCTAAAAAGTTTTCTCCTCAGCTCATTTTGTATCACATCGATCAATGGAAAAATAAAGGTCTTCTTCCTAAAAACGTTGAACTTAAAAAATCAAATTCAATAATAAAATCGATTTTAAAAGTTTATGAAATTTATCAAAACAAAACTAAAGATTTAAATGCTTTTGATTTTGGAGATTTAATTTTATTTTGTGTTAAGCTTTTTGAGGAGCACAAAGATATAAAAGAAATTTATCATAACAATTTTAAATATATACTAGTAGATGAATTTCAGGACACTAATTTTATTCAAAATAAGTGGTTAAATTTGCTTGTAAATGAAAAACAAAATATTTGTTGTGTTGGTGACGACGATCAGTCAATTTACAGTTGGAGAGGAGCTGAAATTAAAAATTTTTTAACATTCGACCAAATATATAAAAATTGTAGAGTATTTAAGCTTGAGCAGAATTATAGATCGACTAAAAATATTTTAGAGACTGCATCTTATTTGATATCCAATAATACTAACAGGGTCGGAAAAAAATTATGGTCTTCAGCTGATCAAGGTGAGTTAGTAAAACTAAATTGTTATAGATCTGGTAAAGAAGAGGCTCAAGGCATAAGTGATATTATAGAAAAAAAAATTAAAAAAAAGTACTCTTTGAATAATGTTTCTATATTAGTTAGAGCGATCTACCAAACTAGGGAGTTCGAAGAAAGATTTCTACAAGTTGGAATCGGTTATCGAGTTCTTGGAGGTATAAAGTTTTATGAAAGAGCTGAAATAAAAGATGCAGTATCGTACCTCAGGATCATTAATCAAAAATTTGACGATCTCGCATTAGAGAGAGTAATTGGTTCACCTAAAAGAGGAATAGGTGAAAGCACTCTGAATCAAATATTTATTTTTGGTAAAAAAATAAGCTATGTTTGGAAGATTCAGTTATTAAAATTTTAGAGCAAGGGAAATTTAAACCAAAAATAAAAGTTTCTCTTAATCAATTAATAAACATGATTCATAAATGGAGAAAAGACTCACTAAAGATGAAACATTATGATTTATTAAAATTAGTATTAGATGAGTCAGGATATTCTGCGATGTTGAAAAATAAAAAGGATTTAGAAAATGAAAATAGACTAGAAAATTTAAAAGAGCTTTTGAGAGCTATGCAAGATTATGATAATTTACAAAATTTTTTAGAACATGTTGCGCTGGCTACTTCAGTAGATCAAGAATGGGAGGGAGCAAAAATAAATCTTATGACTATGCATGCTGCTAAAGGTTTAGAATTTGATGTAGTATTTCTTCCAGGTTGGGAGGAGGGATTGTTCCCTCATCAAAAATCTTTAGAAGAAAAAGGAGATTTTGCTTTAGAGGAAGAAAGAAGATTAGCTTACGTCGGTATAACTAGGGCAAAAAAAGAGGCTTACTTATCTTTTGCAATGAAAAGGGCTTTTCATGGTGATTGGATGGATGCTTTACCTTCCAGATTCATAAGTGAGATACCTGATGACAGTATTGAGAAAAACGAATTAGATTTCAATCAAACTGAGGATTTCGATTTTAATCAAGATAACTCTATTGATTTTAGTGATGAATACAGAAGCCCTGGTTGGGATAGATATAAAAAAAAGTTACTAAAATGGAAAAAATAATAAAATTAAAAGAATTTTTTAAAAGTGAAAAAATTGATGGATATTTTATTCCAAAAAATGATGAGTTTTTTGGAGAATATGTCTCTAAATATAACGATAGACTAAATTACGTGACTAAATTTACAGGCTCTTATGGATTTTCATTAATATTGAAAAGTAAAAATTATCTATTCGTTGATGGAAGGTACACACTACAAGCGATTAATCAATGTGGAAAGTTTTTTAAAGTAATCACTATTCCTGAAAAAATGCCTAAAGATATTTTGAAAGGAAATATTACAATTGGTTTTGATCCAAAATTATTTACAAAAAAAACTCTTGAAGTTTTCTTCAATAAAAAAAATTTTAAATTAAAACCTGTAAAAAAAAATCTAATCGATAAAGTTTGGAAAAGAAAAAATAAATTGAATAGAGCAAAATTTTATACTTTACCAAATAATTCCGTAAGTAATAATTTTTCTACGAAAATTAAAATAATAGTATCAAAACTAAAAAAAAGAAAAGCTGATTTTCAGTTTATAACATCAAGTGAAAATAATGCATGGTTACTAAACATTAGGGGACGAGACTCTAATTACACACCTATTCCACATAGTTACATTTTAATTGATAAACATAAAAATATTTTGTTTTTTTGTGATTTAAAAAAAATATCTAAATCTTTTAAGAAAAAATTTAAAACAATTAAATTTTTAGATATAGACTATGTGGATGAAATACTAATAAAAATTAGAGGTAAGAAATTTTTAATCGATAATTCTACTTGCTCCTTTTATTATGAAGAAATAATAAATAAAAATAATAAAATTTTAAATTATAATGACCCAATTTACTATTTAAAATCTATAAAAAGTAATCAAGAAATAAAAAATATTAAAAAAGCACATATTTTTGATGGAGTTGCACTTACTAAATATTTGTTATGGATTAAAAAAAACTTTAATAAAAAAAGAATTACTGAAATTGATGCATCAAATAAATTGTACGAATTTAGGAAAAAAAGTAATACTTTTAAGTTTTCAAGTTTCCCAACTATTTCAGGAACTGGGCCAAATGGGGCTATTATTCATTACAGAGCAACGAAGAAAACAAATAGAACTTTAAAACAAGGAGAAGTCTATTTAGTTGACTCCGGAGGGCAATATGAATTTGGTACTACAGACGTAACTCGTACTATCTCCTTAGGAAATAAAAATGAAAGAGTAAAAAATATTTACACCAGAGTTCTTAAAGGACATATTGCTGTTGCAAATTTTAAATTAAAAAAAAATACGTCAGGTGCAAATATTGATATTGTAGCAAGAAAATACTTAAAACAAATTGGTCTAGATTACTCTCACGGTACCGGTCATGGAGTAGGGTATTTTCTAAATGTACACGAAGGACCACAGGCAATTTCAAAAAATAATAAGATTTATTTTAAAGATGGAATGATTGTATCTAATGAACCTGGTTTCTACGAAAGAAATAAATTTGGTATAAGAATTGAAAATCTAATTTATGTAAAAAAAGAAAAAACTAGAAGATATTTTGAAAATTTGACAATGGTTCCTATCGATAAAGATTTAATTGATGAGTCTATTTTAAATGAAGATGAAAAAATTTGGATTAATAAATATCATAAAAAAGTATTTAGTAATTTAAAAAATTTTATGAATAAAATAGAAATTGATGAGCTTAGACAAGCTTGTTCAGCTATTTAAGATTTTGTTCCAATCTTTTTCTAAAATAATTTCAATATCAAGTTTTTTTGCTTGATCAATTTTTTTTTTTGTTGGCTTCGAATCTCCCACAACTAGATAGTTAAGTTTTTTAGAGATACTACCTAATACCTTTCCGCCATTATTCTCTACAATAGCTTTAGCCTCTGACCTGCTCATATTTTTAAAGCCTCCAGTGAACATGAACTTTTTATTAGAAAATTTACCATCAGAATTTTTAATAATGAAATCTTTAATATTTAATTTTTTTATTAAATCTTTTGTAATTCTTGCATTAGTAGAATTTGAAAAAAAATTATTTATAGATTGAATTTGTGTTTCACCTATTCCGTCAAGATCTAAAAGATTGCGTAAAATGTTTTTTCTATTTTTTAAGTCAAATATTTCAGAAAATTTTTTTATCGAAGAAAAAAAACTTGCTAGTATTTTTGCATTTTCCTGACCTATATGTCTTATCCCAATTGAATAAATAAATTTATCTAAACTAATAATTTGTGATTTTTTTATAGCTTTTTTTAAATTATTGATTGAGAGATCTCCCCAGCCTTCAAGATTTATTATCTTACTATAATCTAATTCAAAAATATCTGATGGTTCTTTTATAAAGCCTAGGTCCCAAAATTGATCAACAACTTTTTTTCCTAGTCCATCTATATTAAACGCCTCTTTCGATACGATATGTTTTAATTTTTCTTTGGCAATAAATTTACAATCATATCCTTTTACACATCTTCTTACTGCATCCTCTTTTTTTGTGGTTTTACTAATTTCTTTAATAGTTGGAGTTCCACATAAGCATTTTTTAGGAAAAATAAATTTTAAACTTTCTTTTTTTCTCTTGTTTGCATCCACAGAAATCACTTGTGGAATAACATCACCAGCTCTTTGAATTTGAATCGTATCTCCTATTCTAATATCTTTTCTTTGTATTTCATCCTCATTATGTAATGTTGCATTAGATACTACAACTCCTCCAACAGTAACCGGCTCAACTTTTGCTACTGGTGTTATTGCTCCAGTTCTTCCAACTTGAATAACAATGTCATTAATTTTTGTAGTCGCCTTTTCTGCAGAGAACTTGTAAGCAATTGCCCATCTGGGTGAACTAGAGGTGTTTCCAAGTCTTTTTTGTAAATTTAAATCGTTAACTTTAATTACTAATCCGTCAATATCATAATTAAGCGAGGATCTAATTGTGTCAATATCTTTATGCTCTTTTTCTACCTCATCCAAATTTTGAATTTTTTTTGATAAATTATTTGTAGAAAAACCCCAATCTTTTATCTTTTCTAAAAAATCTGATTGCTTTTTAAAAATCATTGGTTCAATAACTCCAAATCCATAAGCAAAATATTTAAGTGGAATTTTTGATGTTTCTCTTGGATCTTTTTGTCTTAGTGATCCACCTGCAGCATTTCTTGGGTTAGCAAACTTATCTTTGAATTTAATAAAATCTTTTTTACTTATATAAATTTCACATCTTATTTCTAGAAGATCTGGAACTTTATTACTTTTAATCTTTACAGGTATTTCTTTAATTGTTTTTAAATTAGACAAAATATCTTCTCCAACAAGACCGTCGCCTCTAGAAAGACCTTTTGTTAAATTTCCTTTCTCATAAATTAAAGATGCAGAAATACCATCTATTTTAGGTTCTGAAAATAATTCGATTTTATCTTTTTTTAAGTTAAGAAAATTATTGATTTTTTTTAAAAAATCTTCCACATCATTTTTGTCAAAAGCATTTGATAAAGATAACATTGGATTCAGGTGTTTTATTTTTTGAAACTTATTAGACGGAGGAGAACCTATAATATCTAAAACTGAATTTTTTTTTTTTAAAAACGGGAATTTTTTTTCCAATTCTAAAGTAGCTTTTTTAATTTTATCATATTCTTGATCAGATATTTTCGGATTATCTTTATTATAATAGAGCTTATTGTGCCTTATTAAAGATTTTATCTTATCTTCATATTCTAAAATAATTTTTTCTTTATTATTCATTAAATTATTTTATCATTTTAATGATCTTTTTAAAAAAATTATTTTCTTCATCGAAAGTTTTATCCCTTTCAATTTTTTTAATTTTATAATCTTTATTGAGAATTTTATAAGACTGCTCAAACCATTCACTAGAATTGTAATTGTAGCCTAATATTTGCGCATATTTGTTTGCTTCCTCTTTAAGTCCAATATGATAGTTCACTTCTACTAATCGATGTAAAGCCTCCTCAATGAAAATTGTTTGATCAAATTTTTCCACAATGACTTTAAGTCTATTAATTGCCGGTACCCACTTTTGAGTTGAAATATAATATTTTGCTACAAATAATTCTTTGGCAGCTAATTGGTTTTGAATTAAATCTTTTTTAAACTTTAAATCTATTGAATATTCAGAATTTGGATATTTTTTGATAAATCTATCAATACTATTATCAGCGTCGATAAGAGGTTTTAAATCTTTTTTTTCGTCACTAATTTGTTCAAAATAAATAATTGTTTTTAGATATTCAGCATAAATAACATTTTTATCAGAGGGATAAGTTTTAATATATCGATCTATATTATCAATAGCTTCATCGTAAAAGTTAATCGCATAAAGAGAAAAACTTGACATCACTGCTGACTTAGCGGCTAAGTCTACTTCCTCAAAATTTAATTCTGCCTCTGAGAACTTTTTGCTAGCAAAGAAAAATTCATTTCTTTCAAATGCTTCTAAAGCTTCTTTATATAAACTGTAAGGGTCGACTTTTTCTTTTGGCTCATAAACTAATTCATCTTTAGAACATGATTGAAATGTTACTATAAATAGTAAAATTAAAAATGATCTAAATAACATAATCAAATTAATATCAGATAATTTTTAAAATTATATGTAAAATTTAATTATTAGGCGCTAACTGCAAGTTTAATTGATTGATTTGTGCTAATTTTTTTTGAAATTATTATATCTTTTAACTCTAAACTTGTAAAAACAGAACTTGTGGCAAACATTTTTCTTAAAAATGTGTTAGTTAACTGATGGCCACCTTGATGGCAGGTTACTTTTCCTAAAACTCTTGATCCAGATAACAAAAAGTCTCCAGCTAGATCTAAAATTTTATGATTAACAAATTCTTTGTCGTTTCTTAGGCCATCCTTATTTATTACTTTCTCATCGTCAACTACTAAAGCATTGTCAAGTGAACCACCTTTAGCAAGTCCATTCTGTTTAATTTTTTCAATATCTTCATATAAACAAAATGTTCTTGACTCGATAATTTCTTCCAAATCGTCTTTTTGAAAATTAATCTTATTTTTTTGATTTCCAATAATTTTATTATTATAATTTAATTGAAAACCTACTTCAAAAGTTAAATCATTGGGTTCAATTGAGATTTTTCTCGAGCCATCTACAAATTCAAAACTATCTACAATTTTTAGATATTTCCTTTTTTTTGTAAGTTCTTTAATTTCTACTTTATTTAATTTTGATAAAAAATCTTTAGCTGATCCATCCATTATTGGAATTTCTTCACTATTTATTTCTATAATAGCATTATCAATTTCTGAGATATAAAGTGCAGCTAGCAAATGTTCTACAGTTGATACCTTAACCCCATTCTCATTTTTTAGAGTAGTACAAAGCTTTGCGGAAGAAACATTTTTGTAATTTGCATGCACTAAATTGTTTTCTTTTAGATCGACCCTTTTAAAAACTATTCCAGAGTCAGCTTTTCCCGGTAATATTTTAATTTTACACTCTTTTCCTGAGTGTAGACCTACTCCCTCAAAACTGATTGGTTTATTTAGTGTTTGTTGGTAAATTTTTAACATCCGTAGTTTTATACATAAAAAATAATGAGTTACTAAAACAACTAATGTTTCTAAAAATAACAGTTTTTAATTGAATAGAAGATTGAATAATCTTGAAATTATTGACTTTTTTTCTTGAATTACAGGAATGGCCTCTTTTTTCCACCCATATTGAACTACCTTGTTTACTTGTTCAAAATTTTTACCAATTTCGTTTTCATCCTCAATATTTAATTCAAATTCACTTTTATTAGAAAAAAAAATTTTAAAAACCTCAAAAAAAGATTTTTTGCTTAATTTGTCATCAATAAATAAAAAAATTGGGTTTTTTTGTTTTTTAAAAGTAGATACATTTATATTTTTCATTAATAATATTTCAGATAATTCCTCAATTCTAGCGCTGGCAATATCTAAAATCAATTTTTTTTCAATTTTTCTGAAATTATTTTCTTCAAAAAATTCCTTTTCAAGTATTTCATTCGTGAATTGTTTTTCAGAAAAATTTAAATTATGAATAATTTTTTCAATTATTTCTACTTTTAAAGCAGTCACTTTTGCAATATCATTTATAATTATATTTGTTCCAAAATTAAAATTTTGAATAAATTTTATTGCAGATTTTTCGAAAAATAATACCTGTGAAAAATTTTTGTTTATCTGGATTTTAAAAAAACTCTCTAAACTAGGATTTTTGTCTATGAGTTCAACTCCTTCAATAAAATTTTTAGATACAATTTTTTTAATTTTTAAATTACATTCTTTAATTGTATTTTCTAAATTTTTTAAGTTATTTCTGTTTATTAAGAAAAAAGATAGTTCATGAGAGTAGAAATTTCCAAATAATCCAATAGGAAGGTTGTCGATTTGTTTATTATCTAATAAGAATTTTGTATTGAAAATATGAAGTATAGTTTTTTCATTTTCGAATTCATTAATTTTAGACTTAAGAACATTTAATATGTAAGTAATATTATCTTTTACTAGCTGGGTACCATTCAATTTCTTAAAACCAGAATAATTATTTATTGAGCAATCAAAATTATCAATGATAATTATTACATCTTTAAAAACAGTTTGAAACTTTTGCTCAATATCATAAATATTTTTTTTAAAAATTTTACAAATTAAATCATAATCAGAAATTCGGTTATCCGTTATTCCTTGAATTGGAACTGAATTAACATGTAATAATTGAAACTTATTATCTTCCTCGTTAAGACCAACTGCAAAAATAAAATTAGAATTATTAATTTCAATAAATAAGATAGTAGATTTAGATTTCATAACTTACTTTAAAATAAGTTGATCACTAATTCTATAATCAAAAATTTTATATTTTTCAAAATTACCGTCATCTTTAATTTTAATGAAGTTAATTAGACTTTGCACATAGTTTTTAATAGGTAATTTAATTACTTGATCTTTTTCGGTAATTAAATCCCACCTTTTTGACTCAAATAAATAGAACGTTTTTATTTGATTAGTAGGAAAATTAGCAGCTTTTAAATAATATAAAAATTCTTTAAAACTCTCCTTGTCTCCAAAAACTAATGGTAAATTATCGAATTCTTTTTTATTAATAAAATTTATCAACTCACCTTTATTTGTGTAAAATTTTTTCTCCTTTTTATTTTGAATTATAGCTATAGGTTTTTTTTCAAAAATTTTAACTTTGATTTTATTCGGATAAATTTTCTTAATTTCATAACTATCAATAAAATTTATTTTTTTTAATTTTTCTTCAACTTCTATTTTTTTAAGGAAGAAAAGATTACGCTCATAAAGGAAAGCTAATTCTCTCTTTATTCTTTCCTCTTTAAGAATTTGGTTATTCTCTATAACTATTTCTTTGATATTAAGTTTAAAAATAATATTCAAATCTTTATGAAAATTATATGTACTTAAAAATATTAAAAGTATAAAGGCTACTAAGATTTTTTTATTCATCTATTAATGCTAGCATCTAACAAAATTTTTTCGACTAAGTTTGAAAAATCTATACCATAATAATTTGCAATTTCAGGCACCAAAGAAAGATCTGTCATTCCAGGTTGAGTATTAATTTCTAGAAGATAAAATCTATTTTTATATAATTTAAAATCAGTTCTAGAAACACCTTTACACCCCAAAGCAATATGTGCCTTTTTTGCAATTTTAAGAACCTCAATATATTTATTTTTTTTAATATTGGCTGGCATGATATGTTGTGTTTTCGCCTCTTTTGTATATTTAGCCTTGTAATCATAAAATGATCTTCTGGGAACTAACTCAATTGCTCCAAGAGATTTATTGTTTATTACTGCAACTTGAATTTCTTGTCCTCCAATAAACTGTTCGATTATTAAATCATCATATCTTTTAAATAATTGTCTTGAAGATCTATTTAACTCTTTAAAGCTCTTACAGATTTTGACACCTAGACTTGATCCCTCACTGACTGGTTTAATAACTACCGGAAAATTAATATTCTTTTTTTTTAAAAGTTTTTGAATGATATTGTTTGTTCTATCTTTTTTTTTTAAAGAAAAAAATTTAGGCGTTAATATCTTATTACGAATAAAAATATTTTTTGAAATTACCTTATTCATACAATTAAAAGAGCTAATTACTCCAGAGTGTGTGTATGGGATCCTCAAATACTCAAAAAAACTCTGAGCAATGCCATCTTCACCATCTTTCCCGTGTAAAGCATTAAAGATTACTTCAGTTTTATTCCTATTTATTAAGTTAAGATTTTTAAATTTTGGATCAAAAGTAGAAACTAGATATTTTTTTTTTTTTAAAGCTTTTATACAAGCCTTACCACTATTTAGACTCACTTTTCTCTCACCTGATGTTCCGCCTAAAACTACTAAAACTCTTTTAAATTTTTTTTTATTCACCTATAATTTTAATCTCAAGTTCGAGATTGATTCCTGTTTTGTCATTAATTGTTTTTTTTACCTTATTTATCAGCTTTTCAATATCGGATGAGTTTGCATTTCCGTTATTTACAAAAAAATTGCAGTGTTTTTCTGAAATAAAAGCATCTCCCTCTTTAAATTTATCACATCCAGTTTCCTTAATAAGCTGCCATGCTTTTTTTTCATTGGTAAAATTTTTAAATGTACTACCGCATGTTTTAATTTGACTTGGTTGAGATTTTTTTTTTTTACTAATAAAAATATTTAATTTTTTTTCAATATTCTGTTTAAGTTCTTTGACACCTCTTAGCTTTGCTGATGTAATAATAAAATTTGTTGGTAAATTAGTGCCCCTGTAAAAAAAATCAATTTCCTTTAATTTAATGGTTTTTTCTTTGCATTCACTTATATCTATCACATTTATTGAAACTAATATTTTAGAAACATCGTAACCATAACATCCACTATTCATAATCACAGCTCCACCTATAGACCCAGGTATACATGAGAGAAATTCAAAATTTCCAATTTCATTTTCTTTTGCAAAAGTAGAAATTTTTCGATCTAGAACTGCTGCTCCAGCCTCAATAGTTTGATTATCTATTAGGTTGATTTTAGAAAAATTAGAACCCAACTTTATCACCACTCCTTTTACTCCTTTATCTCTTATGAGTGTATTTGAGCCTGCCCCAAGAATTGTAATTTTTAGTTTATCTTTTTTAATTTCTTTTAAAAATTCTATTAATTGTTCTTTGTTCTTAGGTTTATAAAAATATTCAGCTGGCCCGCCAAGATTAAACCAACTATAATTTGAAAGTCTGGTATTAAAAGAAATATCATCACTAAATTTTTTGATAAATTTTTCATTTAAATTCATAAAATAGCTTTTAACTCCCGCATATATTTAGAAATAGATCCAGCACCCATACCTATAATAATTTCATTATCAAACAAGTTTTTTTTAAAAAAATATTTTAATTCAGAAAAATCTTTAATTATTATTACTCGTGTTTTAGATAATTTAGATATCAATTTTGCGAATTCAAATTTATTAAATCTATGATCTTTTTTTTCACCTGCTGCATACATAGGGCATAGAAGAACAATATCAGAATTAATAAATGATTTTGCGAATTCTTTCTTTAAAGACAGAACTCTTGAAAAACGATGTGGCTCAAAAACTGAAACAATTTTCCTGTTTTTATTTACATTTTTTACAGCATCTAATATCGAACTTATTTCTGTTGGATGATGAGCATAATCATCGTAAAAATCATTTTGATTTTTCGTAAAAATTTTTGTCATTCGCCTTTGAACTCCTGAAAATTTTTTTAATGACTTTTTAATGACATTTTGATTCACTCCTAAATTTAAACATACCGTAACTGCAGCAGCCGCATTTAAAACATTGTGCTTTCCTAATAATTTTAATTGAATATTTTTTATCTTTTTGCTCTTATTATTAAAATCTTTAAAACTTAAATCAAAAAATGAATAATCAATTTTATACTTAATGTTTGAAATTTTATAATTTGAGTCTTTATTTTCACCATATGTTAAAATATTTTTATTTTTAATTTTACTAAATATTTTTTTTATATTTTTACTATCTAAACAAATTATTGACTTTCCTGTAGGTGGTGTTTTTTCGATGAATTTTATAAATGATTTTTGAAGATTTTTAAAATTTTTATAAAAGTCAATATGTTCGTAATCTAAGTTAGTAACTATTGAATAATTAATTGGTAGTTTTAAAAAACTCCCATCTGACTCATCAGCCTCTAAAATAGCCCATTCTCCTTTTCCAAGTTTTGCATTACTGTTAAGTGAGTTTATAACACCGCCGTTTATAATTGTTGGATCAAGTTTTTGATCAGATAATATTTTTGAAACTAAAGATGTTGTTGTTGTTTTGCCATGTGAGCCAGTAATTATTATATTTTTTTTCAATGAAACAACATCTGCTAAAACCTCCGCTCTTGAATAAATTGGTATTTTTTTTTCTTTTCCTGCTTTAATTTCATTATTACTATTTTTGATTGCTGAAGATCTTACTAAGATAGTGGAATTTTTAATATTTTTTTTTGAATGGCCTATGAAAACTTTAATTCCTAGTTTTGAACAGCTAATTGTATTTTTATTTTTACTTTGATCGCTTCCTTGAATTTTAAAGCCCATGTTTTTCATTATTTGAGCTAAGCCACTCATTCCTATTCCGCCTATACCTATAAAGTGTATAACTTCTTTCTGGCCTAAATTAATTTTTTTCATTTAATACCTGTTTTAATATTAAATTAATATTGTTGTAGACATTTTTGTCAGAATATTGTCTTTGAACTTGTATAATTTCATTTAATATTGAGTTATCTTTGTAAATATTTTCTATTAATTTTAACAGTTTTTGATGCAAGTCCTTTTCCTCAATTAAAAAAGAAATTTTTTTTTGCTCATAATGAAGTGCATTTTTCAATTGATGATTATCTGCTGAGGATGGTAAAGGTATTGAAATAAATGGAACTGAAGCATTTGTTAATTCTGCCAACATTGATGAGCCTGATCTTGTTATAGCTATATCAGCCTTTGAGAAATATTCCTCCAAATTATAACTAAAATTAAAGATTTCACAATCAATGTTATTTTCCCTGTAGAATAAATTAAGACTATCATTTTGAATTGATAAGCATTGTTGGTAAATTTTGAGAGATATGCCTTTATTTGAACAGTTACGAAAAATTATTGGGAGTTTCTCAGCAAAAATTTTAGCTGCTTGACTGCCTCCTAAAACAAGAATTTTAATCAATTGTTTTTTTTCATTTTTTGTATCTAGATGTGGCAAATTTAAAATTTCTTTCTTTATAATATTTCCTATTTCGAAAATTTTGCTTTCATATCTTTTTGGAATCCCCTCTAGTTCTCTAAAAGAAACAAGGATTTTTTTGGCAAAAGGAAGTAAATATCTGTTAGCTTTTCCAATAATTAAATTATTTTCGTAAATTACAAGTTTTATTTTCAAAATAGTTGCAGCTATGCAAATCGGAAAAGATGCATAACCGCCCATGCCAAAAATAATTTTTGGCCTGTTAAATAATAAAAAAAGCACCGATCTAAAGATGAAAAAAAAAATTAAAATTAAAGAGGAAAATATTGTAAAAATATTTTTTTTGTTCAGAGGTACGGAAGGTAAAATTGAAATGTTGAATTTTTGTAAGTTTTTTAAATATTTATTACCTCTCTTATCTGTTACGAGATCAACGTCAAACCCTTTTTCAATTAGATGGTTTGCTAAATTATAGCCTGGAAAAACATGTCCACCTGTTCCTCCCACTGCTATTAACGCTTTTATTTTTTTACTCATAAAGATAAGTTCTATTTTTTGTGAAATTTAAGATTACACCTGCAAGTATAGCGCTACCAATTAACGAAGATCCCCCATAACTTAGAAATGGTAATGTCATACCAGTAGTTGGTATTAAACTAGTGTTCACACCTACATGAATAAAGGTTTGGAATATTAATAAAGAGGAAAGACCACAAAGGGAAACTTTGATCAGTTGATCTTCCTGGTTAATAGAATTTTTTATTATTCTGAATGAAATATATAAAAATATTAGGATTATAAATATTGAGATTACTGAACCATATTCCTCAGAAATAATAGCTATAATATAGTCTGTGTGGGCCTCAGGCACACTGTCCTTCAAAATGCCCTCGCCCATACCTTGACCTGTTAACCCTCCAAGTTTAATAGCGTCAAGAGCAGATGTTGACTGAAATTTATCACCTTTATTTGGATCAATGAAAGAAACTAGACGATTGATTATATAACCAAATTTTTCAGGCATTAAAAATAATAAAGAAGTTATCGAGACAAAAAAAACTGAAAAAAATCCAATTATATAAAATAAACTAACACCTGAGATGAATACTGTTGCAATCCAGGTTCCAATCAACAATATCGATTGGCCAAGATCCGGTTGATCTATTAAAAGTATAATAACTGAAGTAAGTAGTAAAAAACTAAAAATATATTTTAGTTGAGATTTTTGTAAATCCTCAAATGTTAAAATTTTTACAGTAACCAAGATGAAAAAAGGTTTAAGAACTTCAATCGGCTGTAACCTAAAAAAATAAAAATCTAACCATCGTCTTGCGCCCTTAACCTCAACTCCAATTAATGGGACTAAAGATAAACAAATAAAAGAAAGTATGAATAACGGTATTATTAATTTTTTTAAAAGTTTCGTATCGATTGTTGATATTAAAATCATTAAAATTAATGAGAAAATAGTAAAGATTAAATGTTTTGAGAAGAAGAAATAATAATCTTTATTTAATCGTTCACCTGCTAGTGATGATGTGGATGCAAATGAAAAAAACAAACCTAAAAAAAATAAAATTATGAAACAAAAAAATATTTTTTTATCAATGTTGCGCCAATAACTTGAAAGTTTTATTTTATAAATATTTTCTTGCATAAAATTTACTTAATCTTTTAAACTCATTTCCACGTTTTTCAAAATTTTGATATTGGTCAAATGAAGCAGATGCTGGGCTTAGTAAAACGATATTATCTTTTTTTTTAAATAATCTTATATCTTTGCAAATCTGAAAAATTGATCCCTTTAAATTTGTACATACCTCATATTGGACTTGGTTCCTCAATTGATTTTTAAAAAAGATTGTATTCTTTCCAATTATATAAGATTTAATAATATTTTTTTTTAGATTTTTTAAATTTATTTTATCATTTAACTTTGGTAAACCTCCAACAATCCAAAAAATATTTTTTGAGTTTTTTAAAGCATATTTTGTTGACTCAAATGTTGTGGCTTTTGAGTCATTTATAAAAACACAATTTTTTTTTTTTAAAAAAATTTCATATCTGTGAGGTAAACCTTTAAATGTATTTGCTGATCTTAAGAAAGATTTTTCCTTAATTCGAAGTAATTTTTGAAGTGTGTAAACAAAGGACATATTTTCGTCATTAATACTAGATCTTAAATATGAGTTTTTAATTTTATGTTTAATTGCTCTATAGCCTAATAAATCTGGAAAAATTAATTTTCCAGATAATTTTTTTTCAAGAAATTTTGATCTCAATTTTCTATTTACCAAAGAAAATTGATTTTTATTTTGAAATTTAAACACCTTGAATTTAGAATTTATATAATCCGTCATGTTTCTGTGCCAATCTAAGTGGTCATTCGTAATATTTAACAATAAAGCATAGTCAGGTTTAATAAATTTTGAATGCGAAAGTTGAAAAGATGACGCTTCGATTACTAGAAAATTATTTCTTTTAATATTAAGACTTAGGATTGGTGTACCAATATTACCTCCTAAAAGAGATTTATATTTGTTTTTGTTTAATATGTGATTAATTATTTTACAGGTAGTTGACTTCCCATTTGTTCCGGTAACTACAATAGACTTATAAAATTTTTTAGTTAAAAAAATCAAATCAATATCAGTTATAATTTTATTTTTAAATTTTTTTAGTTTTTTATTATTTTTTGAATTATTTAAACTTACACCTGGGCTCAAAACAATAAAATCAACAACGCTCAATACCTTTGTTAAATTTTCTGGTCTTTTATCTCGATATAACCCTTTTTCCTTATCATCCCAAACTTGATAATGCTTAATATTATTTTTTCTAAAAAAATTAACAACTGATTTGCCTGTTGTTCCTAAACCGTAAACTAAGAAAGAAAGTCTTCTAAAATTTTCAATTTGAGACATTTTTTACCTTAGTTTTAAAGTCGCTAATCCAACTAAAGCTAAAATAATAGCTATTATCCAGAAACGAATAACTATGGTAGATTCAGCCCAGCCTTTTTTTTCAAAATGATGGTGAATAGGTGCCATTTTAAATATTCTTTTTCCAGTTAACTTGAAAGATATTACTTGGATGATCACCGAAACAGTTTCAAGAACAAACAGCCCCCCAATTATTGCTAAAACTATTTCATGTTTAACAATTATTGCTATCGCTGCTAATGATCCGCCAAGGGAAAGAGAGCCGGTATCGCCCATAAAAATTTTTGCAGGAGGAGCATTATACCAAAGAAAACCTAAACAAGCTCCTACCACTGCACCACAAAAAATTGATAGTTCTCCAACATCTGGAATATATTGGATTTGCAAATATTCAGAGAAAATTGTATTTCCAACAACATAAGAAATTAAGGTAAATGAAAGTGCAACCAACATAACCGGAACTGTAGCTAAACCATCAAGACCGTCTGTCAAATTGACAGCGTTAGACGCACCTATAATCACAAATAAACCGAATGGGATAAAGAAAAGTCCCATGTTAAATATTAAATTTTTAAAAAAAGGAAAGTAAAGATCATAAAGATATTGGTGATTAGAATATTTAATTAATATAAATAAAGCTAAAGACCCAATAATTAACTGACCTGTCAATTTATATCGAGATTGTAATCCTCTTGAGTTTTTATATCTAATTTTTAATACATCATCTATAAGACCTAGGGCTCCTAGACTTAATGAGACAAAGATTAGCGTCCAAACATATATATTTGTTAAGTCTGACCATAATAATGTACTAGAAATAATACCGATTATGATTATCACGCCACCCATTGTAGGTGTTCCAGATTTTTTAACTATATGATCAATAGGTCCATCTTGCCGAATTGGACCTGTTATCATTTTTTCTGAAAATATTTTTATCAAAGGTGCCCCAATTACAAAGACTACAGTAAGAGAAGTCATGACAGAAAGGCCTGTTCTAAAAGTTAAATATTTAAAAACATTTAAAAATGAATATTGATCTATTAAAGAAGTGAAAAAATGAAATAGCATTTATTGGCCTTTAATTATTCTTTTACTTAAATTGTTTAATCCAGTTGCATTAGATCCTTTAATCATTAGATAATCATTATTAGATATAATATTATTTAAAGTAAAATCTATATCTTCCTCTTGTTGAAAAATATTGCCACGTTTGTCCTTATCAATATTTTTGTAAGTAATAAGAGTTTTACTGCCCTTAATGAATACTTTATCTATGTCGGAGTTGTTAATAACTTTTGATAGATTTTTATGTAGTGACTCGGATTTTCTTCCCAATTCAAGCATGTCCCCAAGTAATAAGTATTTTTTGAATTTTTTTTTTTTGATTGCATTAAAATTTATGATTGCGTTTTTGACTGAAAGCGGGTTCGCATTATAACTCTCATCAATTAATTTAAAATTTTTTTTATATCTTTTAATCTTGTGTATCTTACCCCTGCCCTCTGAAGGTTCGTAATCTTTATAGTATTGGTATATCTTTTTAAGTGATAAATTTAATTCACTTAATATTGCTACAGATGCTAAAACGTTATAAATATTTAAATCACCTATTTCTAATTTTAAAACTTTTTTATTAATTTTTAAGATTATTTTTTTGTTTTTAATCTTATTTGATATCGATAAAGGATAAATATCGGATTTTTTAGTTTTTCCAAACGTAATTATATTTAGATTTTTAGACTTACCTTTTTTTTTTAAAAAGTTAAAATATTGGTCATCACGATTTAAAATGAGGGTGCCTCCCTTCTGTATATTATCTATCATTTCACTTTTAGCATTTGCTATACCTTGCAAATTTTTGAAGTTTTCAATATGAGCCTCAGCTATATTTGTTATGATCCCTATATTAGGTTTTATAAGTTTTGTAAGTTTGTTTATTTCACCTGCTTTACTCATTCCAACTTCAAAGACGCCAAATTTATGACTAGTGTTTAACTGCGAAAGACTTAAAGGAACGCCAAAGTGATTATTATAAGATTTTGGGGAACTAAAAGTATTTCCAAAATTTTGTAAAACTACCCCCATTAAATTTTTTAAAGAAGTTTTTCCTGCACTTCCAGTGATTGCGATTATTTTTGCTTTTGTATATTTTCTTTTTTTTAAGGCAAACTGATTTAAGAATTTTATTTCATTATTAACTTTTAAAGTTTTATGTCTTAATTTTTTCGTATTTTTAGAGGAAACTATATACTGAGCTCCATTATTAAGAGCGTCAGACATAAAATTTACTCCATCTTTATTCTTTCCTTTAATTGTTAAAAATAAATTATTTTTTTTTATTGTTCTTGAGTCAATAGATAATCCATGAAAATTTTTAAGAGTAGAGGTTTTGCAAATTTCTCTCAAAATTTTTTTATTTTCTCGAAATGTTTGCTCTTTGTGTGAGATCTTATTTAAATTTAACCTTAACTTATGAATTGTCTCCTTGTCAGAGATATGTATTACTTTATTTTTGTAAATTTGTTCAGATTCATGTCCTTTTCCAGCAACCAGTATGATTTCATTAGGTTCAGCACTTAAAATAGCTGATTTAATTGCAAGGGATCTTTTAGAAATATTAAAACAAGGAGTACTTTTTATATGTTTAAGAATCTCTTTTCTTATACTTTCGGGCCTTTCATTTCTTGGATTATCATCTGTAACATAAATTTTTTTACAATTTGAATTTGCTATTTTAGCCATTAAAGGTCTTTTTTTTAAATCTCTGTCGCCACCGCAGCCAAAGACTAAAGAAATATTTTCACCATATTGATTTTTTAATTCACTTAATACTTCTTTGAGAGCATCAGGTGTATGCGCAAAATCTACAAAAACCCTTATATTATTAGGAAAAGTTTTTACAAGTTCAAGTCTTCCATCAATATCTTTTATTTCATCTAATTTATTAAATATACTTCTCTCACTTAAATTGCATAATCTAGCAGCTTGCACAGCCATGGCAATATTCTTTAATTGAAATTTATTAAATCTATAATTTGATTTTTTATCTATTTTATTTTTAATATCATTAATTTCTAAAAGTTTTAAACTTTTTTTTTTTGAAATTGATTTCAAAAAATTAAATTCTTTAATATTTTTATCTGAAATAACAAAATTATTTTTGGGTATAATCTTCTTGAATAATATTAATTTAGCATTAAGATAGGCCTTCATGGATTTGTGGTAATCAAGATGGTCTTGGCTAAAATTGGTAAAAATTCCAGCTTTAATATTCAAATGATTTAATCTTTGTTGATGTAAACCATGGCTTGAAGCCTCAATAATAACATTATCTACTTTATTTTTATTAATTTTTTCTAAAGCTTGATGAAGAAAAATAGTATCAGGTGAAGTGAGATCGGATTTTAATATTTTACCTTTAATTTTAATGCCTAAAGTACCGATGGATGCAACGGATATATTGTTTAGACGTAATATTTGATAAAATAGATCAGCCACGGATGTTTTACCATTTGTTCCTGTAACCGCAATTATATTTTTTGGTTTAAATTTATAAAATTTTGAACAAACTTTACTTAAATAATTTCTTATATTTGAAGTTTTTACAATGACTATATTTTTATTTACATACTTACAATTTTTAGAACATATAACTGCAATTGCTCCCCTGCGAATGGCTTCCGAAATATATTTTTCTCCATTCGTTTTATAACCTTTGATTGCAAAAAAAATAAAACCTTCCTTAACATTTTTACTATTAGAAGCTAGCCCCTTAACTTCAATTTTTTTTTTATCTTTTGATAGTTTATTTATTAGTTTTTTCAGCAACATATTGATAATTAAAGTCTTTATTTTTTATGGCTAAAATTGGTCCAATTTTTTCTATTATTTTGCCCGCCACATAAACTGAGTTCCATCCTGCCTCATTTCGGGTGCCTTTAATCATCATTCCTCTATAATCATAGATTAAATCTTTTGCTACTTGCGGATTTTCTAACATTATCAATAGTGCATACTTTGGCTTTTGAGATGGAAAAATTGATATAAAAGTGTTTAAATTTTTATTATGATCTTTATAGTTTTGTGAAGTTCCAGTTTTTCCCCCGACATAATAACCATTTATGTCTGCGAGGCTAGCGGTACCGTTTTTATTAGTAACTACTTTTCTGAGCATACTATTAATACTATTACTAGTTTCTTGAGAAATTATTCTACCGTATTTTGTTTTTTTTGAATTTTTTATTAAGATTGGCTTTATAAGTTCGCCTCCATTTACCAAAGAAGCATAAATAGCTGTTGCTTGTATTGGAGTTGTGGTGATTCCATGACCAAAAGAAACTGTTTCAAGTTTACATTTATTCCAATCAAAATTAATTGGATTGCCAACTTCTTCCAATTGCAAATCTGGGCTTTTTAGTAAATTAGTCTTGTTGATAAATCTTTTATATTTTTCCTCTCCTATTTTTCTTGCAATAAGTAAGGTTCCAATATTCGATGATCTTATAAGAATATCCTCTACTGATAAGTTTTCAGGGAATTTTTTTATATCAGAAATTTCATATTTTGAACATCTAACTGACCTTGGTATATTTTTTACAATAGTAGTTGGTTCAACCAAGTTATTGTCTAAAGCCAAAGCAATTGTAAAGGTTTTAAAAATTGATCCTAACTCATATACTCCTTTAGTAATTTTATTTAGGTATTTTTGATCTTCTACTTTAACTCTTTTATTTATATCAAAGTTTGGCAGTGAGACTAAAGATAGAATTTCTCCATTATTAACATCCATGAGTAATGCTCCGCCCCCAGTTGCGCTGAAAGTCTTAAGAGAATTATCCAGCTCTTTGCTTATAAGGTGTTGTATATTTGTATCTAAAGTCAATACCAAAGGTTTGTTTAGCAAATCTCTATTCTTAAGATCTTTATCAAAAAATTTTTCTACGCCTGAAATTCCGAAATTATCATAATCAACTTGACCAATTATATGACTAAATAAATTACCGTGAGTGTAAATTCTTGATTGGAACGGCTCAAATATAATTCCTTTTTCTCCTAAGCTCCAAAGTGTCTCTTTTTCTTGTTGGGTAATTCTTTTTTTTAGGTAAAAATATTTTTTCGAATTTATTTTTTTTTCTATATTTTTTATATTTAATTTAGGAAAATTTATTCTTAAATTAATAAGAAGATTTTCTTTATTTTTTATTAGTTTTGGATTTATTGCGGCATGATAAGATTTAATATTTCTTGAAATAAGAACACCATTTCTATCGACTATATCCCTTCTTAATAAAGTAAATTTTTTTACTTCATTTTTTTGATTTAAAACTTCTATTTTGTTAAGGGATATATGAATAATTTTAATACTAAATATTGAAATTAGAGAAAAGAATAAGAAAAAGAGTATAAAAATTCTATCTTGTATTGAATTGATTTTTTTTGAAATTTTTCTTTTTTTGTTTGTCTCAAAATAATCTTCAAAATAAAAACTTGTTTGATTTATATTTTTATTTCTACTTTTTCTGTATTTTTTTACCATTCTCATTTCCATGAGTTACTAACTTATTTTTAAGATCTATAAAATTTGATAAACTCAAAAAAATCTTAGAGTATTCTATAGGCACATATTTAACTTGATCCAGAAGTTCTACTTTTTTCTCAATAATATCTGGTGAACTTAAATAAGAAAAATCTAATTGAGACTCATTTAGATCAATTTCTTTCAAGGTAATTTCTTTATTAATACTGTAAATTCTTTTTTCTAATACTCTAGTTTGATTTTTTATAAATGAGGTTCCAATTAGAAAAGATGAAAATATTATTATTGAAATCAAAATTTTTATTTTAATCACTCATAGCCTCCAGTTCTAAGTATTTTTTAAACCTTTTAAGCAATTCATCAGGGTAAAAAAATTTGTTTTTACTTCTTGTTGCAAACCTTAATTTTGCAGATCTAGAGGGATTATTTTTAGCTAATTCAATTTGCGAAGGCTTGATTATAGTATTTTTATATTTCTCAAAAAGATAATTAAAGTTGGTAATGTTATAAGGTAGGTATCTTGAAGGATTAGATCTATTTTTTGAAAAATTTGAAAAAAAATACTTAACAATTTTATCTTCAATGGAATGAAATGTTACAATTAGCAGTTTACCTCCAGGCTTCAATATTTTAGTAGCATTTATAATACCATTAACTAATTCTGTTATTTCCTTATTAACAAATATCCTGATTGCCTGAAAAGTTTTTGTACATGGATTAATCTTGTAGGCAAATTTTTTTTTTTTGCTTTTTTCGATGATATTTACTAATTCGTGCACTTTAGTAATTTTCTTTTTTTTTCTTGCCATGACGATATTTTTAGCAATTACATATGCCTCTTTTTCTTCTCCTAAAATTTTAATGATGGATCTTAATTGATCTTCACTCATATTATTAATTACCTCTTTAGCAGAAATGTCAGTTAGTCCCATTTTCATATCTAAATCATCTCTTGATTTAAATGAAAAACCCCTCTTAAAATTGTTTAATTGAATAGAGGATAATCCAAGATCAAAAATTATTACATCAACACAGTTCTTAAAAATTGTATCTACTTGGCTAAATTTTATTTGATGAAATTGAAATCTATTTTTAAATTTTTTTTTTAGTTTTTTTGCTAATGAGCTTACGGTTCCATCTCTATCTAGTCCTATTACTTTTGTTTTAGGGAATTTAAGCAAGGCCTCTGAGTAAGCTCCGCCGCCGAATGTACAATCTATATAAAGCCCGCCTTTTGAAGGAGTTGAGAATTCAATTATTTCACTCAACATCACTGGAAAATGATGAGTATCCAGCGATGGTATTTGAGATTTCATTTATAATTAATTTAATCATTAAAATTTTTGCCTTCTCAAGAAAGCAGGAATTTCAAAATCATCTTCTTCGGAATTTTCATGATCGAATAATTGATCAGATTCTTTTTGATCTTCTAAAGATTGATCAAAATTTTCTTCATTTTTTTCTTCTGAGAAAAGTTTTGGTGTATATTCCTCTTCAATATTCTCTTGAGAATGATAATCATCTTGAAAACTGTCTTCCTGATCAGCTTTAATATCCTCATTTTTTTCAATATAAGATGCACTTTCTATAGAAACACCCTCCGGAATCTGGTTATCAATTTCGTGTTTAAAGGTACTAGATGACATATTGTTTTCTTCTTTATTCTCATAATTATCAATTAAAGTGTTCTGTTGCTCAGCATTTTTAATTTCGAAACTTTCATCAAGCTTTAAAGCAGTTGCCCCATCAATTGAGCTAAAAATATTCTGATCTATATTATTTTGAGAAAATAGATTATCAGAAGAACTATTATTCTTATTGTTGGAACCATTTACAACGTTAAAAATTGGTTTGAGTTCAGATCTAATAATTGATCCTTTAAGTGATGTAGCAACAATAGAAACTCTTATTTTTCCATTCATATTTTCGTCTTTGATTGCTCCAAATATTAATTCTGCTTCGGGATCTACCTCTGCTCTTATTTTGTTGACTGCTGCATCAACTTCAAAAAGTTTAATATCACTTCCACCTGTAATATTTACAAGCAATCCTTTAGCACCTTGTAATGTGTATTCATCTATTAATGGATTGTTTAAAGCTAACTCGGTTGCAGCCATTGCCCTATTTTCACCATCAGACTCTCCCGTTCCCATCATAGCTTTACCACTAGAACTCATAACTGTTTCAACATCAGCGAAATCTAAATTAATCATTCCTGGTCTAACCATCAAATCAGTAATGCTTTGGACACCATGCTTAAGTACGTCGTTTGACAATGAAAATGACTCTTCAAATCCAGTTGCTTCATTCGCAATTTTAAAAAGATTTTGATTTGGCACTACAATAGTCGTATCTAAATGTTTTTTTAACTCCTCTAAGCCTGCTATTGCTCTTCTCATCCTTTTCGGTCCCTCATAAGAAAATGGTAATGTAGTTACTCCAACTGTTAAAATATTCATTTCTCTAGCAGCTCTTGCTATTACATGTGAAGCGCCTGTTCCGGTCCCTCCTCCCATACCTGAAGCAATAAATACCATATTGCTTCCTTGAATATAATTTATGATTTCGTTAAGTGACTCATCTGCAGCTGCTTGGCCAATATCATGTTTTGCACCAGCACCAAGACCTTTTGTTAAGTTCATTCCAATTTGTATTTTAGCGTCCGCTTTACTCATTTTTAGATCTTGTGCATCAGTGTTTACGGCTACAAACTCAACGCCTTGCATGCCTGCATCTATCATTGCATTAATAGCATTCCCTCCTGCTCCTCCAACACCTATCACTAAAATCCTTGGTTTTAATTCTCTTAACTCTCCGCCTCCAACATTTATACTCATGATAACTCCCCTTTCTGTTTGTTTTCCCATTTAAGGTTTGATCTGTTCTGATATGCTTTTTTTCTCGCCAAAGACTTAAATTTTTCAAAATTTCTTGGTTCCCAAATTTGAAAAGTTTTTCCTAAACCAACAAATAATAAGTTATTTTTAATTTTTGCATGATTTAAATGTTTTTCTGATAAGGAAACTCTTCCTTCAGTATCAAATTGTAAACTTTCACTTTCTGACAAAATAGATGTTGCAAAATAATCTCTTTTTTCTTCAAAAGGATTCAACGAGTCGATAGAATTAGTGATTTTCTCAATTCTATCTTGAGAACAAGCTTCCAAAGCTTGATGATTAAATGATGGGTAGCTTATAAAACCATTGTAACCCATGGAGTTTAGATAAGATCTAAAAGTGGCTGGCACAGAAACTCTCCCTTTTTTGTCTAATTTGTTCTCGAAACTTGATAAAAACATTTAAGTAAAAAATCCTTCTTAATTTATAAATTTTCAAATCACCCTCCGTTATGGGATTATTTGGGATAGTATGGGTTTTTATAAAATAGTCAATAAGTTTGTATTTATTATTAGTACAAAAGTAGAACGATAAAGCTAGGGCCAGATAATTTATAAGCCGGGTTCTGTCATTGAAGATGTTATTTATCTAGGCTTAAGTTTACACTTTAGCTCAAGCGGTTAACCCAGAAGACTAACTAAAGACGGTTTTTAGCTATTATAGCAGTGTCTCCTCTATTTAACCTTGCTCCCAGTGGGGTTTGCCTTGCGTTTTTTGTTACCAAAAAACCGGTGAGCTCTTACCTCACCGTTTCACCCTTGCCTTGATAAGGCGGTTTATTTTCTGTGGCACTATCCCTAAGGTCACCCTTGCCAGTCGTTAACTGGCACTGTGTCTTTATGGAGCCCGGACTTTCCTCTGTAGAAAAATACTACAGCAACAATCCAATTATCTGGCCATAGCCTTTCTATAAAATAATACTAAATTTATCAAGCTTTTATGCATAATAAGCTAAAAAATGGCTTATTTGCAGAGTTTTAGAGTCTAGCCTTCCAGTAACTTGTTTTTGTAAAAATCTTCTTTGAAAAGCTTTTATAACTAATCGATCTTGGCGATTTTTTTTTTTTAAATTGAAGTATCTATAACCAATTTTATATAAATTATGGAAGAAGAGTTTTCTTAAATTTTTCTTAGCTATCTTTTTTAATCGCACTTCTTTTATCTCATAATAAATTCCAATATTCATTTTATTTAATTTCATCCAAGGAAATTTTTCTCCAGGGTCCATTTTTCTTAACGGGGCAATGTCAGAGTGACCTAAAAAGCAGTGTTTTTTTATTGAGTATTTTTTTTTTAATTTTTTACATAAGTTAATTAAACTTAAAATTTGAGATTTTGGAAAAGATTCATATCCAAACCTATGACCTTTGTTTACCAATTCAATACCTATAGAATTATGATTAAGGTTTTTGAAATTTTTCCATTTTGACTTTCCAGCATGCCATGCAATTTGTCTATCCTTCACTAATTGATAAATTCTCCCTTTTCTATTTATTAAATAATGGCTACTTACTTTGGATGCTGGATTTTTGAGCCTTCTAAGAGATTCAATTTCTGATTGCATTCCTGTATAATGAATAATTACAAATTTAATATCTTTCTTGTTTCGTGTTTTTTTTGAAAAATTAGGTGATAATTCGTTAAATCTTCTCATATTTCTTAAAAATTTAGTCAAAATCTAAACAAAATAAAAACTTTTTTGGGTTAAATTTTATATAGCATATAAGGCAAAATTATATATATAGCTAAAGATAATGATATCAAAAAAAATTTCAATTTTTGCCTTTTGTGCGCTTTTCATAACAAATATATGCTCGAATGCTTATGCTACTGAAGAGTGTTTTGAAAATTTAAGTAGGCCAGTGTTTAAGTTTAATATGGCTTTTGATGATATTGTTTTGGAGCCAATAGCAAAAGGTTACAACAAACTACCTAAGCCAATTAAAATTGGAACAAGTAACTTTACATCAAATATATCAACTTTGCTTTCTATACCTAATAATTTGCTTCAGGGAAATTTCAATCAGTTAGGACAATCAGTTGGTAGTTTCCTTATAAATACATCTGTTGGTATTTTTGGAATTTTCAATCCAGCCGAAAAAATAGGTTTAACTCCCCATAAAGAAGATGTGGGTCAGACATTAGGTTCCTACGGAATAGGCTCTGGATGTTATTTTGTGCTACCGATTCTAGGTCCAACAACCGTGAGGGACTCATTTGGTTTGTTGGCAGATAGCTTTGTAGATCCATTCGCACACATTACAATTAGAGAGAAAGAATTATTTAGTATTTCTGGTAATGATCTTGATTATTTTTCTGTAAAAGGAACAACAGCAATCGATTTTAGAGCTGATAATATTGTGAATTTTGATAGTTTAGAAAAAAACTCTTTAGACTTGTATTCCTCAATAAAAAGTGTGTATTTACAAGACAGGGAAAATAAAATAAATAATTCCAGTGGTGATCAAGATGACTGGGGCAATCTTGATAATTAAATCCTTTCTCAAATGAAAAAATTAAGCATTTTTTTTGTTACTTTTATAATTTCGTTTACTTCTTCTTTTTCTTTGCAAGCTTACAGTTCAGATCCAAAAGAATTTGTAAGAGAATTGGTTAATGATGCTATTGAAAAATTATCAGATAAAGGTATATCAAAAGAAGAAAAAGCAATATTTATTGAAAATATTGCGATTGAAAATGTCGATATCAAAGCTTTGGGCCTTTATACTTTGGGAGAATTAAGAAAATCTTCTGATAAACAAGATTTAATTAAATATCAAGAGACTTTTGAAAAGTACTTTTTAAAAAGCTTAACTTCAAGGCTAACAGATTACTCATCAAGCCAATTTGAGGTGTTAAACTCTGACCAAAAGAGTTCAAACTATACTATTGTAAGTACAGTAATTAAACCTGAAGATGGGAGTCCAGATATAAAAATAGATTGGAGGATTTATACAAAAAATCCTGATAAACCTCTAATTAGAGATTTAATTGTTGAAGGGTTAAGTTTAGCAAGAACACAAAAAGAGGAATTCGCCTCAATCTTAAGTTCTAATAATAATGATATTAAAATATTATTAATTAAGTTAGAAGAGTTCATTCAAACCAATTAGTGGTGGGCCCGCCAGGACTCGAACCTGGGACCAATACATTATGAGTGTACTGCTCTAACCAACTGAGCTACAGGCCCTTTGTATAATGGTTTATATCACAAAAATTATTTTTCTAGGAAGCTTTTTAATTGTTTTGATCTACTTGGATGTTTTAACTTCCTAAGAGCTTTTGCTTCAATTTGCCTTATCCTTTCTCTCGTTACAGAAAATTGAAGACCAACTTCCTCTAAAGTGTGATCTGTATTCATGCCGATACCGAAACGCATCCTTAAAACTCTTTCTTCCCTTGGTGTTAAAGATGCTAGAATTTTAGTTGTAGACTCGCTTAAATTTGACTGAATAGCCGTATCTAATGGTTGAAGAGCATTTTTATCCTCAATGAAATCACCTAGACTACTGTCTTCTTCATCTCCGACTGGTGTTTCTAAAGAAACTGGTTCTTTTGCTATTTTTAAAACTTTTCTTACTTTCTCAAGAGGCATCGCTAATTTTTTTGATAACTCTTCAGGTGTTGGTTCTCTTCCAAATTCGCTCATAATTTGTCTTTGAGTTCTTACAATTTTATTAATTGTTTCAATCATATGGACAGGTATCCTAATTGTTCTAGCTTGGTCTGCAATAGATCTTGTAATAGCCTGTCTAATCCACCAAGTAGCGTAGGTTGAGAACTTATATCCTCTTCTATATTCGAATTTATCAACTGCCTTCATTAAACCTATGTTTCCTTCTTGGATTAAATCTAAAAATTGTAAGCCTCTATTTGTATATTTTTTGGCTATCGAAATAACCAATCTTAAATTTGCCTCAACCATTTCTTTTTTTGCTATTCTTGACTCTCTTTCACCTTTTTGAATTCTACTTACCAATTTTTTGAATTCACCAACTGATAAACCAATTTTTTTACTAAATTCAACCAATCTATCTCTTATTTCTGAAAAATCTTTTTTGTATTTTTTAAAAAAAGCTTTCCATGATGGATTTTCTTTTAAAAATGACTCAAATTTTGGATTTATTTCATTTCCTATATAATATTTAAGAAATTCCTCTCGACTAATCTTATTATCTATTGCTAGCCTTAAAAGCACACCCTCTAAAGATACTATTTTTTTGTTTTCCTTATAGTGCGCTTGAACTAAATCTTCCACAACATGTTGGGCTAATTGTAAATTTTTAAAATTATCTACTAGAATTTCTTGAATTTTTTTAAAATTTTTATTTTTTGAAACTGAAAGTTCTTTTGAGTTAAGCAAACATTCTAATTTTTCAACTTGGTATTTCTGTAATTTAGAATAATTCTTATTCAATGAATCTAAAATTTTTATAATTTTTGGCTTTATCTCCTCTTCCATTTTAGCCAAAGAGACATTAAATTCGTCATCATCACTTTGTTGATTTTCTTCCTCTTGTTTCTTAGTTTCATCTTCTTTTTCTTTGCTTTGTTTAGTTTTTTTATCAGTTTTTAGTTCTTCATCATCTAGACCTTCAAAATCTTCGTAAGTAGAGTCGATATCAATGATATCTCTGACTAGTAGTTGTTGATTTTCGATTTGTTCTTTCCATTCAAATATTTTTTTTCCAACTATTGGGCTTTGTGTTAATGCATTTATCATTACATCTTTTCCAGCCTCAATCCTTTTTGCTATCGCAATTTCTCCCTCTCTAGAAAGTAGTTCGACTCCTCCCATTTCTCGTAAATACATCCTAATAGGATCATCACTTTTGTCCGAGGTTTTCTCTTCATTCTGAGAAGTAGTTTCTTTTTTCTTATTTGACTGATATTGTGATTTTTTTTCTACTAAAGTGATTTTTTCGTCTACAAGAATTAGAAAAGCTTTTTCAATATTTTCGTTCGTCCCGTTTCTTTTTCCTAAAGACTTTCCAAGTTCTTCATAGGTAATAAACCCTCTATGCTTACCTTTGTCTAATAGTCTTTCAAAAGATTTTGTAATTAATTTTTCAGCCATAATTGAAAATGAGAGATATATATAATGACTAACTAAAAAAAATCTAGACTTTTTTACTCCCTATTTAGCTGGCTTTTGAGCTTAATTAGTTCCGAGTACGAATTTTCATCCAAGTTATTTATTAATTTTTTTTCAAGAGATTCTATTTTTCTTAAATTATTTTGTTCTTTAAATTCCATAATCAATTCGTCAACAATTTCTGAGATTTCTTGCTCTTTTTTATCTTTAATAATTAATTGAATATTTGAATTTTCTTTTATCTCCTCAATTAAGTTCTTATAGCTGGAATTTATTTTTGAATGTAATTCAAATTCATCTATACCTTCAGAGTGTAATTTAATAATCTCATTTTTAAGACTTTCATTTTTTTCAGAAATGAACTCCAAATTTGAAAAATCTTCAATTTTTTTTGAAACAATTGAAAAATAGTTCAAAATAATAAATAGTAACGAAGATTCTACTATTTGTGTTTTAGATAGATCCTTTCTTTTTTGATATAAAACCTTTGTCTCATTTAATATTTTAAAACTTTGTTTTTTTTTAAATTGAGAATAATTCAGAATATTTCTTGAAGATTGATTAGGTGTCAATTTTTTTATTTTTTCTAAGAAATCTTCCAGAACATACTTCTTTAATGTTTCGTCTTTGATTAAGTAACTAATTTTTTTTATTTTCTTTTCAAAATTAGAGACTTCAAAGGGATTATTTAAATCAGTATTGTTCAAATGATAATTCCAAATAAATGTTTGGATAATTTCTTTTTTTTTAATTAAATTTAACAAAGAGTCTTTTCCATTTTTTTTTATATAATCATCAGGATCTTGACCTTCGGGCATAATTGAGAAATAAATTTTATTTTTTTCATTTATAAATGGAAATAATTTTTCTGCGATTCTGTATGCAGCTTTTTGACCACTCTCATCTCCATCTAAACAAATTATCGGGTTTGAAAAAAATTTCCAAACTAAATTGATTTGTCTATCCGTAAGCGCAGTGCCAGAATTAGCAATTACATTTTTAATTCCCGAAGAATAAACACTCACCACATCCATGTAGCCCTCTACAATAATTACTTCTTCAGTCTCGGACCTTAAATTTTTTGCTTTATCTAAGTTGAAAATCATATTACCTTTTTTGTAAAACTCCGTCTCAGGGGAATTAATGTATTTAGCTAGTTTGCTTTCTCTTATTATCCTTCCACCAAAAGCAATGGTATCTCCTGAGATATTATTTACTGGAAAAATTACTCTAGAGTTGAAACGGTCAATGTTTTTTCCAGTTTTTTCATTTTTGTAATATAAACCTGTTAAGTTAATTTCTTCTTCTGAATATTTTTTTAGTAAGTCTTGATAAAAATTATTTTTCCAGGGAACAAAACCTAATTTAAATTCCTCAATTACATTTTTTTTTAAGCCCCTCCTTGAAAGATATTCTAATGCTTCTTGGTTGTTATTATTTAGTAATTGCTCGTTAAAAAAACTTGAGTAATCTTTATAAATATTCTTGTAGGTTTGAAATCTTGAGTCTTTTTCTTTGTCAAAATTTGAAAATCTATAAGGCTGCATTCCAGCCTCAGCAGCTAAAATTTTTACAGCTTCTCCAAATCCAACCGATTTTGTTTTCATCAAAAAATCAAATATATTTCCGTGTTCCCCAGTGCTAAAGCAGTGGTAAAATTCTTTCTCATCATTAATGGTAAAGGATGCAGTTTTTTCATTTTTAAAAGGAGATAAACCTATAAATTCTTTACCTCTTTTTTTAAGTTGAACAGTTTTTCCAACTACTTGGGATACTTTTAGTCTTAATTTAATTTCATCTAAATATTCTTTAGGGTATTTCATTATCAGTTTAATAATCCTTTTAAAATTGAACTCACTTTTGAAAAATCTAAAGTGTCTGCGTATTTAGATTTAAGAACTCCCATGATTTTGCCCATATCCTTCATTGATGAGGCCCCCACAGATTTAATTGTATCTTGACATATTTTTTTTGTTTCCTCTTCACTGAGCTGCTTTGGTAAAAAAACATTTATGACCTCTATTTCTTTTTTTTCATTTTCTAAGAGCTCATTTCGTCCAGCCTTTTGATATACTTCGCAAGACTCATTTCGTTGTTTTATCATTTTTTTAAGCAGTGAGATAATTTCACTATCTTTTATTTCTTTTTGACCTTTTGAACGACCTGCAATTTCTGCGTCTTTAATAGCTGAAACTATAAGTCTTAGAGTCGGATAAGTATTTTTATCTTTGGCTTTTAATGCCTGGTTAAGTTTATCATCTATTTGTTTTTTTAGAGACATATGGAGTTTTATTTTAATCACAATTCTAATACAAAATAAAAAGAACTTTCTTGACGATTTTGTTTCTATTTCATATGTTGCCCAAAATCATGTTTATAAGTTTTTTACTTTAACTTATGAGTTGTATTTGAAGAAGATTGGTCAAAATATAAGCTCAAAAAAAAATCTTAAAAAGATCGATTCCACTGCTATTTTAGTTCTTCAAAACGGTAAATTTTTTAAAGGTGTAGGTTTAGGTTACAAGGGCACTGCAACTGGTGAAGTATGTTTTAATACTTCAATTACTGGTTACCAAGAAATAATTTCTGATCCTTCTTACGCAGATCAAATTATTAACTTTACTTTTCCTCACGTTGGTAATGTAGGAACAAATAAAGAGGATCATGAGTCTGACAAAATTTGGACCAAAGGGGTAATTATAAACACTGAAATAACCAATCCATCAAATTACAGATCTTTAAAACATTTGGATCAATGGTTACAAAAAAATAAGATAGTTGGGATTACTGGAATTGATACTAGAAATTTAACAAATTTCATTAGAGATAAAGGCGCTCCTAAGGGGACAATATCTTTTTACAACAAAAATAAGATAAATATAAAAAAACTCATCAGAATAACTAATAAATGGAGTGGTCTCAAAAACTTAGACTTGGCAAAACAGGTTACTACAAAGAAGAATTATTTGTGGCAAGATTATAAAACCTGGAAAAAAGAAAGTGGATATTTAAAAAATAAAAAAAAGTTACTGCATGTAGTTGCAATAGACTATGGAATTAAGAAAAATATTTTAAGATATTTCTCAGATTTTAATTGTAAAGTAACAATTGTACCGTGTGAGACTTCTGCTAAAGATATTCTAAAACTAAGTCCTAATGGGATATTCTTGTCAAACGGGCCTGGAGATCCTGCTGCTACTGGGAAATACGCTATACCGATAATTCAAGACTTAATTAAAAAAAAATTACCATTATTTGGAATCTGTTTAGGTCATCAAATGCTGGCATTAGCACTTGGTGCTAAAACAGAAAAAATGAAATTAGGTCATAGAGGGGCTAATCATCCTGTCAAAAATTTAGTTGCGGGCAATGTTGAAATTACAAGTCAAAATCATGGGTTTGAAGTAGTGAAAAAAAGTTTACCGAAAAATATAAGAATTACTCACGAGTCTTTATTTGACAATAGTATTGAAGGTATTGAATTAAAAAATACACCTGTTTTTTCAGTACAGTATCATCCAGAGTCTAATCCTGGTCCACAAGATAGTATTTATTTATTTGATAAATTTGTAAAGAGTATGAAAAAAAATGCCAAAAAGAAAAGATATTAAAAAAATTTTAGTTGTTGGTGCGGGACCAATTATTATCGGGCAAGCCTGTGAGTTTGATTATTCAGGTACTCAAGCTTGCAAAGCTTTAAAAGATGAAGGATACAAAGTAATTCTCATTAATTCAAACCCTGCAACGATTATGACGGATCCAAATGTTGCTGATAAAACTTATATTGAGCCTATAACAATAGAAGTTCTTGAAAAAATTCTTATCAAAGAAAAACCTGATGCGATTTTGCCAACAATGGGTGGTCAAACTGCATTAAATTTAGCAATGGAGGCAGAAAAAAAAGGAATTCTAAAAAAATATGAAATAGAACTTATAGGCGCTAATTCTAAAGCTATATCAAATGCTGAAGATAGAAAAAAGTTTAGAAAAAATATGTTAGAGATTGGTTTAGATCTTCCCAAATCAAAAATAGTGAATAATTTTAAACAATCTTTAAAAGTGCTAAAACAAATCGGACTACCGGCAATTATAAGACCGGCTTTTACACTAGGTGGTTTAGGGGGTGGTATAGCAAAGAATAAAAAAGATTTTTATAAGATTATAAAAAATGGACTTCACGAGTCACCTGTTAATCAAGTCTTAGTTGAAGAGTGTTTAGAGGGTTGGAAAGAATTTGAAATGGAAGTTGTCAGAGATAAAAATGACAATTGCATTATCATTTGCTCAATAGAAAATTTAGATCCAATGGGAATTCATACTGGGGACTCGGTTACTATTGCTCCAGCACTTACTTTGACAGACAAAGAATATCAAGTTATGAGGAATGCTTCTATAGCTTGCTTAAGAAAAATTGGTGTAGAGACCGGGGGATCAAATGTTCAATTTGCAATAAATCCGAAAAACGGAAGAATGGTAATTATTGAAATGAACCCTAGGGTTTCAAGATCATCAGCACTAGCTTCTAAGGCCACTGGGTTTCCAATAGCAAAAGTAGCAGCAAAGTTAGCTGTTGGTTACACTTTAGACGAATTAAAAAATGAAATTACGAAAGTAACTCCCGCATCTTTTGAGCCTACGATAGACTATGTTGTCACCAAAATCCCAAGATTTACTTTTGAAAAATTCTCCTCTTCAGCTGCAGTTTTAGGAACTTCAATGAAATCAGTGGGCGAGGCAATGGCAATTGGAAGAAATTTTAAAGAGTCTCTTCAAAAAGCTTTGGTATCTCTAGAGACGGGTTTCTCAGGATTAGACCAAATATTTAATTTAAACACGAAACAAATTAAAAGAAAACTTAAAGAAAATATTCCGAATAAGATTTTACTTATTGGAGAAGCTATAAGAAAAAAAATAGATTTAAAGGATATAAATAAACTTTCAAAAATTGACCCTTGGTTTTTAAATCAAATAAAAGAAATCATAGAGAACGAAACTCAAATAAAGAAAAAAGGTCTTCCTAATAATTTCAATGAATTTAATTTTATTAAGTCGATAGGGTTTTCTGATAAAAAATTATCTGAACTTACGAATACTTCAGAGTCATTAATTAGAAAGAAAAGAAATGCCTTAAAAGTTTTGCCAGTTTATAAAAAAGTCGATACTTGTGCTGCAGAGTTTAAATCTTTCACTCCATATATGTATTCTACTTATCAAAGAAATTTCTCCTCTAATTCAGAATGTGAGGCTGATCCCTCTAAAAGAGATAAAATTATAATTCTGGGTGGGGGACCTAATAGAATTGGGCAAGGAATAGAGTTTGATTATTGCTGTTGCCAAGCTAGTTTTGCTCTTAAGGAAGCTAAATATGAAACTATCATGGTGAATTGTAATCCAGAAACCGTCTCAACAGATTATGATACAAGTGACAGATTATATTTTGAGCCTTTAATAGATGAATATGTTTTTAATATTATAAAAAAAGAGAACTCAAAAGGTAATTTAAAAGGTGTAATTACACAATTTGGCGGTCAAACTCCGATAAAACTCGCAAAATTTTTACATGAAAATAAACTTCCGATTTTAGGAACGCAATATACTTCAATTGATCTAGCAGAAGACAGAGATAGATTTAGAAATCTTTTGAATAAACTTAATTTAAAGCAAGCTGAAAGTGGTATAGCTAGAACTTTTCCTCAAGCAATTAAAATTGCTGATAAGATTGGTTTACCTCTAATGGTGAGGCCATCTTACGTATTAGGTGGAAGAGCAATGGAAATTGTTTATGAAAAAAGTCAGCTGAAAGATTTTGTAAAGGAAGCGTTTAAAGTTGCAGAGAAAAATCCTATCCTAATCGATAAATTTATTGATAACGCAATGGAAGTAGATGTTGATGCAATATCGGACGGTACAAATGTTTTTGTGGCTGGTATTATGCAGCACATTGAAGAGGCTGGAGTGCATTCTGGTGACTCAGCATGTAGTTTGCCTCCAGTATCGATAAAACCTTTTTTGATTAAAGAAATTGAAAATCAAACAAAAAAATTAGCTTTAGCTCTAAAGGTGAAAGGTTTCATGAATGTTCAATATGCAATTAAAAAAGATCAGATTTATGTAATAGAGGTTAATCCAAGAGCTAGTAGAACTGTACCATTTGTCTCTAAAGCAAAAAATTTGCCTCTTGCTAAGATAGCCTCAAGAGTGATGGCAGGGGAGAAATTGTCTAAATTCAACTTAAAAAGTAAGACAAAAGATATGTTTGCAGTAAAAGAGGCGGTCTTTCCATTTAATAAATTTCCAAATAGCGATCTTTTACTTGGACCAGAAATGAAATCAACAGGTGAAGTTATGGGTTTTGATAAAAATTTTGGGATGGCCTTTGCTAAAAGTCAAATCGCAGCATCTAACTCTCTTCCAAAAAACGGTTTAGCTTTTATTTCTCTCAAAAATAGTCATAAGGCAGAGGGAGTACAGCTGGCTAAGCAATTAGTTAAATTAAATTTCAAACTTTGTGGTACTGGAGGTACTGCTGATTATATTAATAAGCATGGTATTAAATGTAAAAAAATTAACAAAGTAAATCAGGGTTCCCCGCATATCGTTGATGTTCTTAATGCTAAAAAAATTGCTTTAGTCATCAATACTGGAGGGGGGAATAGCGAAACACAATTGAGTGATGCTGTGGCTTTGAGAAGAGCAACATTAGCTAATAAAGTTCCTTATTGTACAAATATGTCAACGGCCAAGGTTTGTTTAGAGGGGATTAAATCTCTGAAACTTAAGGATATAAGTGTAACTTCTTTACAGGATATTTAGCTTTTAACTTTCCAATCAGTCTGAAAAGTTACATAATTTATCTGAATACATCTTCTTTCTTTCTTAATCTCTTTTTTCTCCATACCATGCCAAGTATTTGGTCCACTTGTAAAGAAGTATCCATAATTGTGTTTGTATGGAACAGTTTTAACTTTTTTAAGATTAGAGTCATAAAAATCTGTTCCTAGGTTTTCTGACTCTTTATGTAAATTGACAAAAACTATCGAAGACATTAATTTTTCTTCAATATCACAATGTGGTTTAAGCCAAAAACCTTCTCGATCACAAATCACCTCTAGTCTTACATAAGAATTACTTAAATCTTTTCCAATTAATGATCCAATTTTTTTATAAACTTCAGGTGATCTTAATTCTTCAATAAATTTTGTTAAATTTGGAAATTGATTTGAGTTTTCTTTAGTTACATAACATCTAAGTTTTTTTGCTTTTCCACCATCTTTTATTCCAGCTCGAAAAGTTCCTTCACCTCCGTCTAAAGCTCTAGTGCCATCATAGTTTAAATTTTGCTTTCGAGGATCAGCGATTTCAGCATTACAAATTTCGTCTATAGCATTTTTAGTTAATGGCTCGTTGATTTCAAAGTGTTTAAAAGGATCACTAAATAATTTAGTCCTTTTTTCTAAAGATTTAAATAATTCCATTTTTTTTCATTTTTGTTTTTACAATTGGAGCTATTCTGTTTACTTCATTTAAACTTTTATAGCTCCAACTTTCAACTCTATCCTCTAATTCTCTTGTTATACCTAAATCCCTTAATTGTGAATAAAATTTTTTAAACCTTCCTGTAGGCTTAAAAGACTTCATCATGGCAATATAAACAGGTTTTCCGGTTGTAGCAGCCTCTGAAATCATTGACGTGGAGTCGCACGTTACAACTATATAATTTGAGATTGCAAGTGCAGAAAGATAAGCTTTTTTATCAATATTTTTTACAACGTGATGATTAATACTAAAGGTATTAAAAGCTATTTTTAAAATATTTTCAGGTGTTCTGTAAGAGGGGATTACAATAATTTTAAATTTATCTGGAGTAAATAGTGTCTTTACTTTGTTAAAAAGTTCATGAATATGTTTTTCTGAATAATTATAATATTTGTTTGGACCTCCGATAATAAATGCTACTAATTCTTTTCTTTTGTCTTTTTCTATTCCTAGATAATTTGAATTATCATTAATCTCTTTTTTTGTTA
The DNA here is from genome assembly GCA_902569465.1 of uncultured Pelagibacteraceae bacterium. Classification (GTDB taxonomy): domain Bacteria; phylum Pseudomonadota; class Alphaproteobacteria; order Pelagibacterales; family Pelagibacteraceae; genus Pelagilacustribacter. The sequence goes on from CACFUE010000002.1 coordinate 37,763, forward strand.
AGTAGTGAATAGCGCCAGTTGTATTAATTATATTTTCGCCTTTTAAACGATCATGCTCAGGACTTATTATAAGGTCAAAGTGTTCAAAAGAAACTTTAGGATCTTGTATGTGAATATTGAAAATTTGGTTACCAAGTCTTTTTTTTAAAGCTATTGATGGTATTACACTTTTTCTTCCACAAGATATAATGATTTTACAATCACACACAAATTTATTTTTTACCAAATTTTCTGATATTGGGCTTATTTTGGGAGGAATTAAATTCCAGAAAGATTTTAATTCAATTTTTTGGTGTTTATAACTTAAGCCCAAAGCTTTAGCTAATCCCTCTACTTGACTAACCATGCCATGCATACCTTGCGTTAAAAGAAGTGCTTTTAATTCTAACATTAGTTACTATATACCTCTAAATAATGAATAATAAGTCAACAAAACATACAAAAGTGTTAATTCTTGGATCTGGTCCTGCTGGCTATACAGCAGCTATTTATGCGGCCAGAGCAATGCTTAAACCAATACTTGTTCATGGTTCTCAACCGGGAGGACAGTTAACAACCACTACAGATGTAGAAAATTACCCTGGATACTCAAAAGTGATTCAGGGACCATGGCTCATGGACGAAATGAAAGGCCAAGCAGAAGCTGTGGGTACAGAGATGATACAGGATCATATAAGTAAAGTTGACTTAACAAAAAAACCTTTTACAGCAACAGGTGATAGTGGTCAGGTTTACACTGCAGATAGTTTTATAATCTCAACAGGAGCGCAAGCAAGATGGTTAAATCTAAAATCTGAACAAGAGTTTAGAGGATTTGGAGTTTCGGCATGCGCTACTTGTGATGGATTTTTCTTTAAAGAAAAAGAAGTAGCTGTAGTTGGTGGAGGAAATGCTGCTGTTGAAGAAGCAATGTTCCTTACTAAATTTGCTTCAAAGGTTTATTTAATACATAGGAGAAACGAACTGAGGGCAGAAAAAATGCTTCAAGCAAAATTAAAATCTAACAAGAAAGTAAAAATTATTTGGGATACAGTAGTTGCCGATGTTATTGGTACTAAAGAGCCAAAATCTGTTAATGCGTTAAAAATAAAAAACGTCAAAGATAATAAAGTTAGAGATCTTAAAGTTGATGGTTTGTTTATTGCAATCGGACATGATCCGGCAACATCTTTATTTAAAGATCAACTTAAAATGGATAAAGAAGGATATTTAATTACAAAACCTGACTCAACTGAAACGAATATTCCAGGTGTTTTTGCTGCGGGAGATGTGAAGGATAAAATTTTTAGACAAGCTGTTACTGCTGCTGGAATGGGTTGCATGTCAGCACTTGAAGCAGAAAAATATCTATCTGAGTCTAATTGAGGTTATCACAAAAAGATTTGATTCTTTCCATTGCTTTTTTTAAATTTTCCATAGAGGTTGCATAAGAAATTCTAAAATATCCATCTAAACCAAAAGCTGAACCCTGCACCACCGCTACCTCAGCTTTTTCTAATAATTTTTCTACAAAGTCTTTATCTGTTTTAAGTTTTGTTTTTTTGTTAAGTAATTTTTTACAATTTGGAAAAACATAAAACGCTCCTTCTGGACTTAAACAACTTATACCCTTAATGTTATTTAAACTCTCAACAACAAAATTCCTTCTTTCTTTGAAAGAATTCGATCTCTCCAATATAAATTCTTGTGTTCCATTTAGTGCTTCCACAGCAGCTGCCTGACTAATTGATGTAGGGTTGCTTGTTGACTGGGATTGAATTTTAGCCATCGCTTTAATAATTTCTTTTGGGCCCGCAGCATACCCTATCCTCCAGCCAGTCATTGAGTAAGATTTGCTCACACCATTCATGGTTAAAGTTCTGTTTTTTAATTTTTCAATTTGCGCAATTGTGAAAAATTTAAAACCATCATAAGTAATATGTTCGTAAATATCATCACTTAAAATATATAAATTTTTATATTTTATTAAAATCTTCGATAAAGCTATTATCTCATCTTTGGTATAACCAGAGCCCGTAGGGTTAGATGGAGAGTTTAGAATTATCCACTTTGTTTTCTTAGAAATTGCTTTTGTTAATTTTTCCGGTGTTAATTTAAAATTATTTTTTTCATCACACTTAATTATTTTAGGTTTTCCCCCGGCTAACAAAACAATATCAGGATAAGAAACCCAATAAGGGGCTGGAATAATTACTTCGTCACCCTTGTTTACAGTTGCCATGAAAGCATTATATAAGACTTGCTTTCCACCAGTGCCGACTGAAATTTGATCAAGATCGTATGATAAATCATTTTCTCTTGAAAATTTCGCTTGTATAGCTTTTTTTAGCGCTGGGGTTCCATCTACTGCAGTATATTTTGTATCGCCTTTTCTTATCGCTTCTATTGCTGCCTCTTTAATATTATCTGGAGTATCAAAATCAGGCTCTCCAGCCCCTAAACCTATAACATCCTTTCCAGCAGCTCTCATTTCCCTAGCTTTTGAAGTAACTGCTATTGTAGGCGACGGTTTTATACGTTTTAAACTATTGGAAACTATGCTCATTGAAATTTATAATATAATTAATTTATTATTAACACAAAATGCAAAATACTTATCAAGAAAAATTAGCTGATCTAGAAGTTAATAACTCAAAAAAAATTAAGAAGTTAGAGGGAGGTATTAACTTTAAAATCAAAAGTAATTTTCAACCTAGCGGTGACCAACCAGAGGCTATAAGGCAAATATTAAAAAACTTAAAAGATAACAAACAAGAACAAGTACTTTTGGGGGTTACAGGATCGGGTAAAACTTTTACAATGGCAAAAGTCATAGAAAAGGCTAATAGGCCAGCTCTAATTCTAGCACCAAACAAAACTTTAGCTGCTCAATTATACGGAGAGTTTAAAAGTTTTTTCCCAGATAATGCTGTGGAATATTTTGTATCATATTATGATTACTACACTCCAGAAGCATACGTTCCTAGATCTGATACTTATATAGAAAAAGAAGCTTCAATAAATGAGCAAATTGATCGTATGAGACACTCGGCAACAAGATCTCTGTTGGAAAGGGATGATGTAATTATTGTTGCGAGTGTATCATGCATTTATGGTTTAGGTTCTGTAGAGGCATACTCTAAAATGACAATTACTTTAAAAAAAAATTACGAGTATGAACGAGACGATTTAATTAGGGCATTTATAAACTTGCAGTATAAAAGAAATGATCAAAATTTTTTTAGAGGGACATTTAGGGTAAGAGGAGAAAATTTAGAGATCTTTCCATCTCACTTAGAAGATAGAGCTTGGAGAATAAGTTTTAATTTAAATAAATTAGAAAAAATTGAAGAATTTGACCCGCTCACTGGAGATAAGACAAACGATTACTCAATTATAAAAATTTACGCCAATAGCCATTACATAACTCCAAAGCCTACTATCGAGCAGGCAATCAGACAAATAAAATCTGAATTAGCTGAGACTTTAAAAAAACATAGAGAAAATAATAAACTTTTAGAAGAACAGCGATTAAGAGAAAGAACTAAGTTTGATTTAGAAATGATTGAAGCTACTGGAACTTGCGCAGGTATAGAGAATTATTCAAGATTTTTATCAGGAAGAAAAGCTGGCGAACCGCCTCCTACTCTATTTGAGTATTTTCCAGATAATGCAATTATATTTGTAGATGAAAGTCACGTAACAGTCCCTCAATTAAATGGAATGTATAAAGGTGATCGGACAAGAAAGAGCACATTAGCCGAATATGGGTTTAGACTTCCGTCATGTATGGATAACAGGCCATTAAAATTTGAGGAATGGGATTTAATGAGAACACAAACTGTTTTCGTCTCTGCTACTCCAGGTCCATGGGAGCTGAAACAGACTAAAAACAAATATATAGATCAAATTATAAGACCAACTGGATTAATTGATCCTCCTGTTGAAATACGGCCGGCTAAAACTCAAGTAGATGATCTCATGCATGAGGCTAAGGAAATTGTAAAAAAAGGATATAGAATTCTTGCTACAACACTTACCAAAAAAATGGCTGAAGATCTTACCGAGTACCTTCATGAAAACGGTCTTAAAGTAAGATATATGCACTCAGACATCGATACTCTTGAAAGAATTGAAATTATTAGAGATTTAAGAATGGGAGTGTTTGATATTCTTGTAGGAATTAACTTGTTAAGGGAGGGGTTAGATATTCCTGAGTGCGCTTTAGTAGCAATATTAGATGCTGATAAGGAAGGGTTTTTGAGATCAGAGACATCTTTGATCCAAACGATTGGAAGAGCTGCTAGAAATGTTGATGGAAAAGTAATTTTATATGCTGATAAAGTTACCAAGAGTATTGAGAAAGCTATTAAAGAAACAGAGAGAAGAAGAAATAAACAATTACAGTACAACAAAAAAAATGGGATAACCGCTGAGTCGGTTAAAAAAGAAATAAGCGATATATTAGAGTCAGTTTATGAAAAAGATTATGTTAAAATTAGCGAAGGGTCGAACATTGGTGGAAATCTAAAAAAACATCTTAAAGCTTTAAACAGGAAGATGAAAGAGGCTGCATCTAATTTAGAATTTGAAGAGGCAGCTAAATTAAGAGATGAGATGAGGAAGCTAGAGGCTAGTGAACTTGAAATAACTTTAAATCCTAAAATTTCTCAATATAATTTGAAAAGTAAGGTTTATCCAAAAGGTAGATCTACTATGGGTATGCCAGGAACTAAACCAAGAAAAGCTATAAAAAAATGGAAGCCAAAAAAATAATTATCACTGGTGGGGCCACTAGAATAGGATCTGCAATCGCCAAAAGTTTGGTTGGCTTTCAAACAAAAATTGGTATTCACTTCAACAAATCTAAAAGTAGCGCTTTAAAATTAAAAAAAGAATTAGAGGAACTTGGGGCTGAAGCTTATTTATTTAAAGCTGATTTGAATAATTCAAAACAAACTCAAAATTTGATAAAAAAAGCCTATAAAACTATGAAAGGATTAGATTGTTTAATTAATAATGCCTCAATTTTTGAGAATGATAATCTTGAAAATTTTTCTGAAAAATCATTTACAAAACATATGAATATCAACTTAAAAGCACCAGCAATTTTAGCACAAAATTTTAAAAGATTAATTAAAAACAAAGAGGGGTGTATCATTAATATTATTGATCAAAGAGTTGAAAAATTAACTCCTTTTTTTTTCTCTTACACTTTAAGTAAATCCACATTGGCTACTTTTACAAAAACTACAGCCATGAAATTAGCTCCTTTTATAAGAGTGAATGGTATTTCACCTGGTCCAACTTTAAAAAATAAAAGACAATCTGAGGCACATTTTAGAAAACAATGGAAATCTACACTCTTAAAAACAAAAGTAGAATTAGATAACATATGTAATGGAGTAAAGTTTCTAATTGAAAACAAAAGTATAACAGGAGAAATAATCAATATTGATAGTGGTCAAAGACTTGCTTGGCAAACACCAGATATTATTAATACAAAAGAATGAAAATAATTAAATTCAAGAAAAAAGAAAAATTTAAATATAAAAGGAAAGTAATTATAAAAGATTTGATTTTAAATATTTCAATAGGGATACATAATTTTGAAAAAAAAAAGAAACAGAGGGTAAAATTTAATATTGAAATTTTAACAAATCCGTATGTTGTCCCAACCAACAATGATTTAAGTTCTATACTTAATTATGAGGAAATTGTTAGTAAAATTGAGAAAATTACTAATCTTAAACATCACGAGTTACTTGAAGATTTAGCTGAAAATATTTTTAATATGATATTTAAAAATAAACTTGTTAAAAAGATAAATCTTAAAATAGAAAAGTTAGATATCTTAAAGAAAACCAAATCAGTTGGTATCGAGGTATCAAAATCAAAAGTATGATGAATAGTTTAGAGCTAGGAAAAAAAGTAATTAAAGAAAAAATACCACTTATATCAAAAAACCCTGGTGTATACAAAATGATCAGCTCTACAGGTGAAATACTGTATATTGGAAAAGCTAAAAATATTCCAAACAGACTTAAAAGTTATGTCACTGACTCTAATCTTCCTATTAGAACTGAGAGAATGTTATCACTCACACATAACCTCGAAACTACTACTACAAATAATGAGAGCGAAGCTTTATTATTGGAAGCGAATTTAATAAAAAAACATAAACCTCGTTACAACATCCTTTTACGTGATGACAAATCTTTTCCTTACATTTATATTGGCAATAAAGATAAATGGCCACAACTTACCAAGTTAAGGGGAAAAAAATCAAAAACTGGATACTATTTTGGTCCATTTGCATCAATTGGATCTGCTAACTGGACAATAAAAATTTTACAAAAAATTTTTCTTTTGAGAGTTTGTGATGACACTGTTTTCAGAAATAGAGAGAGGCCATGTATCTTATATCAAATTAAAAGATGTTCAGCTCCATGTGTTGGTCATATAAGTGAAAAAGATTACGAGACTACTGTAGCTGACGCTATTGATTTTATATCTGGTAAATCTAGAAGAATTCAGAAAAATTTATCCAAAGAAATGGAAAAAGCTAGCAAAGAACTTGATTATGAAAAAGCTGCAGTCGCAAGAGACAGAATAAAAGCTTTAACTCAGATACAAACATCTCAAAAAATAAATCAAACAAATTTATCAGAAGCTGACGTAATTAGTATTTACAAAGAAACAGGGAAAACATGTGTGCAGGTATTTTTTTTTAGATCTAAACAAAACTGGGGTAATCAAGCTTTTTATCCTAAACACGACCCTGATGATAAATTAGAAGATATTTTAAGTTCATTTATACCTCAATTCTATGAGAATAAAACTATTCCAAGGTTAATTTTAACTAATTGTGAAGTTAATGATAAAATACTAATTGAAAAAACATTTTCAGAAAAAGATAAAAAAAATATAATTATTAAAGTTGCTAAAAGTAAAAATGAAAAAAGTATTTCTAATCTTGCAGAAAAAAATGCTAAACAATCACTGAAGCAAAAGCTTATTCAATCCGATACTAATAATAATCTCATCGAAGAATTGGCATTAAAATTCAATCTTAATAATAATATCGATTTAATAGAAGTTTATGATAATAGCCATATTCAAGGAACGGATTCAGTAGGTTCATTAATTTGTTTTAGTAATGAAGGTTTTATTAAGAAAAGGTACAGAAAATTTAATATTAAGAATGAAAAAATAAAAAATGATGATTATGGGATGATGAAAGAAGTTCTTTTTAGAAGATTTTCAAAAGCTATTAAAGAAAAGTCTGGTTCATTATCTTTACCAGACCTAATAATAATTGACGGCGGAAAGGGACAATACTCGGTTTCTAGAGAAGTGCTTAATGAATTGGGTTTACATGACTTACCAATTTTATCAGTAGCAAAGGGTAAAAAAAGAAATGCTGGCGAGGAAAAAATTTATCATAAAGCAAAAGAATATATTTTAGATAAAAACAACCCTTTATTATTTTTTATACAAAGGTTAAGAGATGAGGCGCATAGATTTGCTATAAGTACACACAGAGCTAAAAGAAAGAAAAATTTAAGTAAATCTTTACTAGATCAGATCCAAGGTATTGGTAAACAAAGAAAAAGAGCTTTACTAAATCATTTTGGGTCTGCAAGAGCCGTAGAGTCTGCAAGTTTTGATGATTTAAAATCCGTTGAAGGAATAGAAGACAATATTGCAAAGAAAATATATGATTATTTTCACGAATAAATGAAATTAAAAATACCAAATATATTGACAATTGGAAGAATTATAATAGTTCCAATTTTTGTCGTAACTTTTTTCATTCCTGGCCTATTTGGCGAACTTATACCATTTTTTTTATTTGTTCTTGCAAGTTTTACTGATTATCTTGACGGTTTATTAGCTAGACTCTTTAGAGAAGAGTCAAAATTAGGTGAGCTTCTAGATCCAATAGCTGACAAAATTCTTGTTGCTGCTGCTCTTATCCTGCTTGTAATGAATGGAACAATAAAAAATTATGAAGTTATAGCCGCAGTAATTATTCTGACGAGAGAAATTTTAGTATCTGGTCTTAGAGAGTTTTTAGCAAAAGGAAAAATAACAATGCAAGTAACAAGTCTATCAAAACTAAAGACTGTGATTCAAATGACCTCGATTGCTATTTTATTAACTGGAGACATAGGGAATAAGATAATCAATTTTCAAGATTATAATGCTCAAACGATTGGAATTATTCTTTTGTGGTTATCTGCATTTTTAACTTTATATACAGGTTATGACTATCTAAGAAAAGGTATTGATCATGCAATTAATGAAGATAATAAAGATTAAGCTGCAGATTCCTTTCTAACTAAATTTTGATAAGACTCATTTAAATTAGAAATTAAATCGCAAACCTTGAATTTGTAATCATTAATTTGAGATACTGGAGTTACTTCCGCTGCAGTGCCTGTTAAAAAACAACCAACAAATTCTTTCATTTCCTCTGGTCGAATTTTTCGCTCAATGACTTTTATACCCTTAGATTTTGCAATTTTAATAACTTCACGTCTTGTAATTCCATCCAAAAATGAGTCAGGTATTGGTGTGTGTAATTCGTTCACATTATTTTTAAAAAAAACATTTGCGCCAGTGGCTTCTGCTATATTTCCCTCGTGATCAAGCATTAAAGAGTCTGTAAATCCTTGAGCCTCAGCCTCGTGTTTAGATAAAGTGCAAATCATATATAAACCTGCAGCTTTTGTATCCCATGGAATAGTATTAGGGGCTGGTCTTCTCCAACTTGAAATATTAAGTTTGATACCATTTAATTTTAACTTAGGGTCAAAATAAGATCCCCACTCCCATGTTGCAATTGCAACGTGAATTTTATTTTTTTGTGCAGAGATGGCCATCATCTCACTCCCTCTCCAAATAAGAGGTCTTACATACCCATTTTTAACTTTTTGAATATTAACTATACTTTTACAAGCTTCATTTATTTCTACTTGACTGTATGGAACTTCAATTCCCATTCTTTTTGCTGAGTAAAATAATCTTTCTGTATGTTCTGCTAATTTGAATATTTCACCATCGTAAACTCTTTCACCTTCAAAAACGCAGCTAGCGTAGTGAAGACCATGATTAAGAATATGAATATTTGCATCTTTCCAATCAACAGTTTTACCGTTGAACCAAATTTTTCCTGATCTTTTGTCGTAAGGTATACTTTCCATTTGATGTAAATATATAGATTTTTTAATTTTAAAAAAGTATATTCCAAATTAGGATAAGTCAATATAACTTACCATTATGAAAGATTTGCTTTATTTAAAAGATGATCAAATTAAAGAGTTTATTCAGTTACTTTACTATGCTTATAGAGAAACTTTCGCAGATCCTCGTGAAATTCTCTCAAAAAAGTTTTTTGGTCCTGCACATTTAAGAGCATTACATTTAATTGAAAGAAATCCTGGAATTAATTTAGGGGAATTAATTTTTAAACTTAAAGTTACAAAACAAAGCCTTAATAGGGTTTTAAGAGATTTAATTAAGTCTAAAATGATTAAACAAATTCAAGATGAAAATGATACAAGAAAAAAAAATTTATTTCTTGATAAAGAGGGTAAAGTTTTTTTTGAAATCGTATATAATTCTCAAAAAAAAAGAATTTTTAATGCTTTAAAAAATTCTAGTTCTGACTCAGTCATAAAATTTAAAAACGTATTGAAAAAGATAATAGATGGAAAATAGTAAACAACATATACTGATCGTCGATGATGATAATAGGATTAGAAGTCTGTTAAAAGATTACCTATCAGAAAATCATTATATCGTCTCTACAGCTGAAGATGCTGAGGAAGCAAAAACTAAATTAAAATATATAAAATTTGATATTTTGATTTTAGACGTAATGATGCCAGGTCAGAATGGATATGATCTTACAAAAGAAATTAAAAAAGAAATTCAAATTCCTATAATTTTACTGACTGCAAAAGGAGAAGTTGAAAATAGAATTAAAGGATTAGAGATCGGAGCTGACGATTATATTAGTAAACCTTTTGAACCAAAGGAATTATTGTTGAGAATTAAAAATGTTGTAAAAAATAATAATAAAATAGATTTAACCAACAAGCACTTTGTCGGAGATGCCGAAATAGATTTAAATAAAATGATAATTAACTTTAACCAAAAAAATAGGAAAATAAATAATTCTGAAAAAAAAATTCTTATTGAAATGCTTTCTAATCCAGGAAAAACTTTTTCCCGAGAAGAAATAGGTAAAATATCTGGTATAACTCAAGAAAGATCAATAGATGTCATGATCACTAGGCTTAGACAAAAGCTAGAGAGGAGTCCCAAAAACCCAAAGTTTTTACAAACAATTAGAGGGTCAGGTTATGTTCTTTGGATTGAATAAATTTATCAAAGTTGTTTTACCGAAAAGACTTTTTTATAGAGCGTTAATTATAGTAGCAGCGCCTACTATTATTTTACAATTAATTATTACAATAGTTTTTTACGATAGTATTTGGATAAAAGCTAATAAAAATTCTACAAGAGCTTTGGTCGCGCAGCTAAAGACAGTTCAAGAAGTTTATCAAAATGATAAAAAAAATTTGGATTTTTTAACAGACAGTTACAAAAATAATTTTAATTTTGAGATAGGAATCTATCAAGAAAAGTTTCCTGATGTTTCGGGTGAAAGAAGGTACAGTCCAATGGATAGGTCTTTGCGTAGAGAATTGAAATCCGCTTTTGGTAATAAAAATTACTGGTTTAGCACATCAAAATATAAAAATGCTGTAGAAATCAAAATAAAGTCAGAAAATGATGTTATTGAATTTTTGGTGCCTAAAGAAATGGTTGCTGCTTCTTCGGTACGTTTATTTGTTTTATGGACAACTCTACCTTCGATAGTTTTAATCATTATAGCTTTAATATTTCTTAAAAATCAAACTAGACCTTTAGTTAAACTTGCAAAAGCTGCTGAAAGGTTTGGTAAAGGTGATTACGTAAACGACTTCAGACCCTCTGGTGCCCAAGAAATAAGAAAAGCAGCTTACGAATTTGATAGGATGGCAAAAAGGATTAATAGACATCTTAACCAAAGATCAGAGATGCTTTCAGGAATAAGTCATGATCTAAGAACTCCTTTGACTCGACTAAAACTTCAACTCGCAATGTTAAAACAAAAAGACTTATCTGAAAAAATGTCAAAAGATATTGATGAAATGGAAAAAATGCTTAATGATTATTTGCAGTATGCTAAAACTCAAACCCAAGAACAAACTTCTGATATACAATTACAAAAGTTGTTTGAGGAGATATATTCCAACTTAAATACAAAAAATTTATCTATTAATCTCAGTGAGAATATAATTCTTAAAGGTAGGCCTGTTGCCCTTAGAAGGTCTTTTGAAAATGTCATTCAAAATGGACTAGCTTATGGAAAAAGGGTTTTTGTCGAGATACAGAAATCTTCGAATAGAGTTTTAGTAATTGTTGAGGATGATGGCCCGGGTATACCTGAGGATCAATACAAAAATGTTTTTAAGCCATTTTTCAGATTAGACAAAAGTAGAAGTTTGAATAATTCTGGCGTAGGATTAGGGCTTGCGATAGTTGAAGATATAATTAATTCTCATGGAGGAAGTATCCAATTAGGAAAAAGTAAATATAAAGGTTTGCAAGTTAAGATTTCTTTACCTTTCTAGTTTTTTTAATTTTTTGTAATTTTTTTATTATGGTATCCTGTTTTTGAACTAATTTTTTAAGAACTTCAAATTCTGCTCTAGAAACTAAATTTAGCTTACCTATAATTTTATCTTTTTTAAATTTTAAATCGGTTGAAATTTCTTTTTGTAAATCTTTAGATGATAAAATACCATTTTCAATTAAATTTGATAAGGTTTTTAAAAATTTTTCTGAATTGGACATAATATATCTTATTTGATAGGCATGTTAATTTCAAATGTGATATAATGTTTTATGTTTACTCACAATCTTAATCCTATTCTTCTTGATTTAGGTTTTATTGCAATTAGATGGTATTCTTTGGCCTATATTTTCGGCATTTTGTTTGGATGGTGGTATGGAAAAAAATTAATTATAAAGAAATTTAAAGTCTCACAAAGTAAACCAGATACGAATGATTTTGATGATCTAATTACTTATTTAATTATCTCAATAATAATTGGCGGTAGACTTGGTTATGTATTTTTTTATAACTTAAGTTATTTCTTCAACAATCCGATAGAAATATTAAAAATTTGGGAAGGAGGAATGTCATTTCATGGTGCTTTGATAGGAGTCATAACTGGAACTTATATTTTTGCAAAAAAAAGGTCGATAAACCCTTTATTTTTTTTAGATATAATCGCATGTGTATCGCCTGTAGGAATATTTCTAGGTAGAATGGCAAATTTTATTAATGGTGAACTTATCGGAAAAATAAGTAATGTCCCTTGGAGTGTAATTTTTCCAGCTATCGATATGATGCCTAGACATCCATCTCAAATATATGAAGCGTTATTGGAAGGTGTAATTTTATTTTTTATTTTAAATAAAATGATGTTTAGAAAAAGTTACTCTATTGGAACATGCGCATATTTTTTTTTAATTTTTTACGGAATTTTTAGAGTTATAGCAGAATTTTTTAGAGAACCTGACGAGCAAATTGGATATCTGTTAAACACTTTGAGTATGGGAAGTTTATTGAGCATAATTATGATTTTAATAGGGGTTTTTATGTACTTCACAAAAAAAAATGAAAACTTTAGATAAAAAAATAGATTTAAAAATAAATAAAGCAATTCCTGTAGATAAATTTGTTGAGAAGGCGCTCTACAATCATAAAGTTGGGTATTACACAAATAGATTTCCATTTGGAAATAAAGGTGATTTTATTACAGCGCCAACTATATCAAATTTATTTTCAGAAATTATTGCTATCTGGATTATTTCATCTTGGGAGAAATTCGATAAACCAAAAACATTTAATTTTGTTGAACTTGGACCTGGAGATGGTAGCCTTTCTAAAGTTTTAGTAAATACTTTTAAAAAATTCCCAAAATTTAATAAAGCTGTAAAAATTTATTTATATGAAAAGAGCAATTTTTTAATCAAAATACAAAAAGAAAAACTCAAAAATGAAAAAGTAAAATGGGTAAAACACTTCAATATGATTAAAGATGGTCCAGTAATATTTTTTGGAAATGAATTCTTTGATGCAATCCCGATAAAACAATTTAGAAAGTCCGGAAAAATATTTAAAGAAAAATACTTTAAACTCGATGGAAAATATATAAATGAAATTTATAAAAAAGCATCAGAAAAGGATACTTATAAAATAAATACTTTTAAGACATTAAATAAATTGAAATTTATCGAATATCCTAAGTTAGGTTTTCTTGAATTAGACAAAGTTACAAAGAAAATTTTTAATTTAAATGGGGGGATCTTATTAATTGATTATGGCTATTTGAATAAATTAGAAAAAAACACGTTACAAGTTATTATGAAAAATAGAAAAATAAAAATCAAAAGTTTGATTAAAAATTTTGGTAAGGCTGATATAACTTCTCTCGTGAACTTTGGTCTTTTAAAAGAATATTTTAATAAATGTAATTTAAAAGTTATGGAAGTTGTTACTCAAAAGTATTTTCTTGAGAGAATGGGAATAATAAAAAGAGCAGAGATTTTAGAGAAAAATATGACATCATCACAAAAAAATTATATTTCAAGCACTTTGAATAGACTGTTAAACAAGCAATTAATGGGAGAGCTTTTTAAAGTCATTTTTGCTTTTAAACATTATAAAAACAATTTTTTTGGCTTCAAATAATGTTCTACTCTAAGAATTTAAAAAAATTTAAAAAGATTAAACATTGCTTTTTCTCAAGAAAAGGAGGTTTTTCCAGTGGGCTTTATAAAGGATTAAACTGTGGAAGAGGATCTAATGATAAAAAAAAAAATATCAATAAAAATCTTAGTTTTGTAAAAAAAAAAATTAAAGTAACTAAAAATAATTTAATTCTAATGTATCAAATGCATACAAATAAAGTGGTCGAAATAAAAAAAGATAATTTCAAAAAAAAAATGGTTTGTGACGCAATAATAACCAAACTTAATGGATTTGCATTAGGTGTGGTCACTGCGGATTGTGTTCCAATTTTGTTATACGATAAAAGAAATCAGGTAATAGCATGCATTCATGCAGGTTGGAAAGGAGCGTTTAAGGGAGTAATAGAAAATACAATTAAAAAAATAAAAAAAAAGAACTCAAATAATAAATTTTATGCCTCGATAGGCCCATGTATAGGACAAAAAAATTATGAGGTAGATATTAAATTTTTTAGAAAATTTCTTATAAAATCAAGAAAAAATAAAAAGTATTTTATAAAAAAAAATGATTCTAAATGGCTGTTTAATTTAAGGAATTTTGTAACTGATAAACTTTCAAAATTTAACGTTAAAATAGACCAGATTAATCGTGATACTTTCAGCGAAAGACAGAACTTTTTCAGTTATAGAAGATCAACAATACTTAAACAGAGGGATTATGGTAGATGCATTTCAGTGATATCATTACTTTAGATTAAAATTGAAAAGATTGAAAAATAATTGTATAAATAAATACTTTTCATGAAAATCTTATCTGGAACAAGTAATTTAAAACTCAGTAAGAGTATTGCTAAAAATCTAAAACTTAAATTGATTAACACAAATATAAGAAGATTCGCAGATGGTGAAATTTATATTGAAATAAATGAAAACATCAGGGGTAATAGTGTTTTTGTGATTCAGTCAACATCTCATCCAGCAAATGATAACATTATGGAATTGCTGTTGGTAATAGATGCTTTAAAAAGATCTTCAGCGAAAACAATTACTGCTGTAATACCTTATTTCGGATACGCAAGACAAGATAGAAAAGTTGCGCCAAGGACGTCTATATCAGCAAAAGTGATGGCTAATTTAATAACTAACGCAGGTGCCACAAGAGTAGTAACAGTAGATTTGCATGCTGGTCAAATACAAGGTTTCTTCGATATGCCGGTTGATAATTTATATACTGCACCCTTATTCGCAAAATACATCAAAAAAAAACTTGGTAACAAAAAATTAATTTGTGTTTCTCCAGATGTAGGTGGTGTGGCAAGAACAAGAGATTTAGCAAACAGAATAAAAGCTGATATTGCAATAATTGATAAAAGAAGACCCGCACCAGGAAAATCGGAAGTTATGAATATACTTGGAGATGTAAAAAACAAAACATGTATAATAGTTGACGATATTATTGATAGTGGTGGTACAATAGTAAATGCTGTTGATGCATTAAAGAAAAACGGTGCTAACGAAGTATATGTTTTTATTTCTCACGGTGTGCTCAGTGGAGATGCGGCAAAAAAAATCAAGAATTCAAAAATTAAGAAACTTATAGTCACAGACACAATTGATAATACTAAAAAAATTAATAATAACAGTAAAATCGAGGTATTATCTATATCTTCATTAATGTCAGAGGCTATTAAAAGAATAGCTAATTCAAATTCAGTATCAGATTTATTTAATTAATACTTGTTTTGATGTACATCATGGGTTATATACCCTTTTCACTATTTTATGAGTAACTTAAAAGCTACAAAAAGAGAAAATTCTACGTCAGGCTCTAATAATAAATTGCGAGCAGACGGATTTATACCAGCAGTTTTATATGGAGGAAAAGACCCAAACCAAAATATATCTATTAGTAAAAAAGATATTTCAACAATTATCAACTCAGACACATTTTTATCGAAAGTTTTAGAGATTGATATTGATGGAAAAAAAGAAAAAGTCTTACCAAGAGATGTAGCTTTTCATGTAGTCTCAGAAGAACCAATCCACATTGATTTCATGAGGATTATATCCGGTAAAAAAATAATATTAGAAATTCCAGTAAAATTTATAAATCATCCTGACTCTCCTGGTTTAAAAAGAGGTGGTGTATTAAATATTGTAAGACGAAAAGTTGAACTAAGATGTCCGGGTGAAAATATTCCAAATGAAATAATTGTAGATTTAACAGGAACTGACATTGGCACGAGTATAAAAATTTCTTCTGTTAAACTTCCAGAAAATGTAGTTCCAACAATTACGGACAGGGATTTCGTAGTTGCTACAGTTGCAGCTCCAACTATTATTAAAGAGCCAGAAAAACCAGCTGAAGAAGCAGCTGCCGAGGGAGCTGAAGGAGAGCCACCTGCTGAAGGTGCAGAATCGGCTCCTAAAGAGGGAGAAGCAGCAAAAAAAGACGATAAAACGAAAGAAGCAACAGCGGACAAAAAAACCGAAGACAAAAAATCTGCTGAAAAAAAACCTGCTGAAAAGAAATAATTTATATGCTTTTACTTGTTGGATTAGGAAATCCAGGCTCAAATTATACTAATACAAGACATAACATCGGTTTCAAAATTATCGATGCTATCAATGCGCATTTTAAATTATCAAAACAAAAACCAAAGTTCAAAGGGTTACTTACTACAGGAAATATTGATGAAAAAAAAATTTACGCAATAAAACCTCTTACTTTTATGAACAATTCAGGGACAGCGATTAAAGAATTGATCGATTATTTTAAAATTGAAGCAAAAGATGTAATAGTATTTCATGATGATATGGATATTGATTTTGGAAAAATTAAAGCTAAATTTGGCGGAACGAGCGCTGGACATAATGGAATCGAGTCCATAGATAAATTTATAGGAAAAGACTATTCAAGAGTTCGAATTGGTATAGGCCATCCAAAACATAAGAAAAAAGTTAATAATCATGTTTTAGAAGATTTTAAAGAAGACGAAGAAGAAAAAATAAAAGAGATTACTGAAAATATTGTAAAACAAATTCCTACTTTGATTGATAAAAAGATAGACCTATTTTCCAGCAAAGTTAATCAAAATCTAAATGGGATTTAAATGTGGAATAGTAGGACTTCCAAATGTTGGTAAGTCAACTTTATTTAACGCTTTAACAGCTTCAAAAAATGCCGAAGCCGCTAATTTTCCTTTTTGTACAATAGATCCAAATATCGGGATAGTTGATGTTGTAGATGAAAGATTAGATCAACTAACTAGATTATCTAATTCAAAAAAAAAGATTTATACTAATATAACATTTGTAGACATCGCTGGTTTAGTAAAGGGTGCCTCCAAAGGTGAAGGGCTTGGTAATAAGTTTCTTTCTCACATAAGAGAAGTTGATTCAATACTTCATTTGGTAAGATGTTTTGAATCGGAAAAAATTACTCATGTAAATTCAAAAATTAATCCTGCTGATGACCTTGAAACAATTAAGACTGAAATTATTCTTTCAGATTTAGACATAATTCAGAAAAAGTTGGAAAAAAGTAAAAAAAAACTTCTTGATATGAAAGAGGTCAAAATTTTAGAGGAAAAATTAGAAGATCTTAACAAAGGACAGGAAGCAATAATCAATAACAAGGAAGAAGAAAAGTTATTGTCAAATATAGGCCTATTAAGCATAAAACCCAAAATTATTGTATGTAATGTTGATGAGGAAAGCCTAAAAGAAGGTAACAATTTTACTGAATCAGTTAAAAAAAAATATCCTAATGAAAAGATAATTTATATTTGTGCTGATATCGAAGATCAACTTTCAAGCCTTGAAAAAAATGAGAAGGAGACATTTATGAAAGATATCGGTCTTTATAAAACTGGTCTAAATAAACTTATCAAGGAAGGGTATGATCTTTTAGAATTAGATACTTTTTTTACTTCTGGGCCTGAAGAAAGTAGAGCATGGACTGTAAAAAAAAATACTACTGCACCTAAAGCTGCAAGTGTTATACATACAGATTTTGAAAAAAATTTTATTAGAGCTGAAGCTGTAACTTGTGAAGACTTTATTAAGTTTGGTAGTGTAGAAAAATGTAAGGAAAACGGAAAATTGAGGATTGAAGGAAAAGATTATGTTGTTAAAGATGGAGATGTACTATTCTTCCGTGTCAATCCTTGACCATATTCTCTTCATGCTTAAGTAAACTAATATTGTTAAAAGTATTAAATAAATAATTACTTTTACTCCAGTCCTGTGCCTTTCTTCAAGTTCAGGTTCAGCTGCCCAAGCTAAAAAAGTTGTTACATCTTTTGCCATTTGATTTACAGTTGATACTGTACCGTCTGCGTATTCAACCAATCCATCGCTTAGATTATTTGGCATCTTAATTTTATTACCTATCATGTATTTGTTATAGTAAACACCTTCGTCTAAAGTAACACCTGGCGGTGGGTCTTCATACCCAACTAAAACTGAATAAATATAGTTTGCTCCTCCTTTTCTTGCTTTTACTAATACGGACATATCGGGAGGATAAGCTCCACCATTTGCTGCAGTAGCGGCTTGAACATTTGGATATGGGCTTTTAAATTTATCTGATGGTCTGCCAGGTCTGGTAAACATTTCTCCTTGGGAGTCTGGTCCATCTTCAATCTCAAAACTAGCAGCTATAGCTTTTACTTCCAATTCTGAGAATTCTGGGCCACCAGGTTCACCTAAATTTCTATAACTCAGATATTGCATTGAATGGCAAGAAGCACAAACTTCTTTATACACTTGAAAACCTCTTTGCAGTGAAGCTCTATCAAAAGTTCCAGTTAAACCTTTAAAACTCCAGTCCACCTTTATCGGCTCAACCATTTCTGCGCCTTGTAAGGGTTTAAATGAGATAATTAAAAAAAAAGATAAAACTAATATTTTTAGATTAGATTTTATCATTAACCTTCCTGGCTATAGATGGTTCTGCGCCCCCAGATAATACTGGCTCAGAAATGCTCAAAGGAATTGGATCTGTTTTTTCTAAGTATCCTACCACCGGCATGACTACTATAAAATGTAGAAAATAATAAATAGTGCCTACTCTAGCTAAAACTAAGTAAATTCCTTCAGCTGGCATTGCTCCGACATAACCAAGCATTAAAACATCTATAACAAGTATCCAAAAGAACTGTCTATAAATTGGTCTAAAGACTGCAGATCTAACCTTTGAGGTATCTAGCCAAGGAAGAACAAATAAAATGAAAATGGCACTAAACATTAAGATTACACCGCCTAATTTATCAGGTACAGATCTCAAGATTGCATAAAATGGTAAAAGGTACCATTCAGGTACAATATGTGCAGGAGTAACTAACGGATTGGCAGGTATGTAATTGTCCGAGTGACCTAAAACGTTGGGTGTGAAGAACACGAATCCAGCAAATATAATCATAAAAACTAAAAGGGCAAAAGCATCTTTAATAGTTATGTAAGGATGAAATGGAACTGTATCCTTAGATGGTTTTTTTATATCAATTCCTACAGGATTATTATTTCCTGGTACATGTAACGCCCATATGTGTAATACAACTAAACCTAATATCAAAAATGGGATTAAATAATGTAAGCTAAAAAATCTATTAAGAGTTGGGTTGTCAACTGAATAAGCTCCCCATAACCATGTTGTGATACTGTCTCCCACCAAAGGAATAGCACTAAAAAGATTAGTTATCACAGTTGCCCCCCAAAAACTCATTTGACCCCATGGCAATACGTAACCCATGAAAGCCGCAGCCATCATTAATAAATAAATCATTAAACCAATAATCCATATTACCTCTCTCGGTGATTTGTAAGATCCATAAAACAAAGATCTAAAAATGTGAATATAGACTGCCAAGAAAAACATTGAGGCACCGTTACTGTGTATGTATCTAATTAACCAGCCATAATTAACATCTCTCATTATATGTTCCACACTCGCGAAAGCTAAATCTGCGTGAGCTACGTAATGCATTGCTAAAACAATTCCTGTAACAATTTGGGTGATCAAACAAAAAGTTAAAATTCCTCCAAATGTCCACCAGTAATTTAAATTTTTCGGAGTTGGGTAATCTGTTAAGTGTGCTCCCAGTGTGAGCAATGGCAAACGGTCATTAAACCATTTTCCTGCTTTAGATTTAGGCGTATATTCTTGCTCACTCATAATTTTTAACCAATTTTAATTGTATTGTTATCAACAAATTCAAACTTTGGTATTTCCATGTTTGTTGGTGCTGGTCCTTTTCTTATTCTGCCTGATACATCATAATGTGATCCATGACAAGGACAGAACCAACCGTTAAAGTCACCTTTATCTTTTAAAGGCACACATCCAAGATGTGTGCAGACTCCTAACATAACTAACCATTCGTCTTTACCTTCTTTTACTCTTTCTTCATCCTTTTGAGGATCAGGCAAATCGTCCATATTTACGGCCCTAGCCTCTGCTATTTCATCTGGAGTTCTTCTTTTTAGGAAAACTGGCTTACCTCTCCATAATACCGTTATGGATTTTCCAGGTTCAATATTGCTTATATCAACTTCAGTAGTGGCTAATGCTTGCTGTGCTTTATCAGGATTCATTTGGTCTATCATAGGCCAAATTACTGCTCCCACCCCTACTGCACCTACTGTGTAACTAGCTGTAAATAAA
>CACFUE010000003.1 GCA_902569465.1 uncultured Pelagibacteraceae bacterium
TAAGGAAGTTAAAAATTGCCGTCTTTTTTCTTGTTCAGCAATGTTCGCTTCAAATTGGGGAGCTGTAACACTGCTTGTGATTAGAAATTTTTCGTATTCAGTTCTAGAAAATTTATTGTCTTTAAAAAACAGCTTGTCATTTTTAATTATATTTCTCAATGAATTATCATTTACAGTAATTCCAAGTTTTTCAATTTCTAAAATCATTACTTTTTTTCCAATATATTCAGATAAAATTTTTTCAATTAAATCAGTTTTAGGTAAATTTTTAATTTGATCTTCGTTTAAATTTAACCTTCTGAGATAATCAACAAACTCCTGCGTACTTATTTTTTCAGTATCTATTGACGCAATAACATTTTGATTTCCACCTCTAAACACATCGCCCATTCCCCAAAAAACAAATGGAAGAATAATTATTCCAACTAAGAGTTTTATAAAAAAAGACTTAGAAAATTTACCTATTGATGTTATCATTATAATAATTTATTAAGTTTCTAAAATTATACACCTATAGATTAAATTTAATATTAAGGCAAATAATGAGATATTTTATTGGTAATTGGAAAATGTTCGGTATTCCAAAATCTATAAATATACTCAAAAAAATTAATTCTTTTTATTCAAAAGACAAGAATCGGAGAAAATATAGAGTTATTATAACTCCACCCTACACGCTTTTAGAAACCTATTCTAAATATTTTAAAAAAAAGAAGATTTCGATTGGTTCACAGAATTGTTATCATAAAGATTACTTTTCATCAAACACTTCAGCTGTCAGTCCTTACATGATTAGAGAAGCAGGGGCCACTTATACATTAGTTGGTCATTCTGATAATCGAATTGAAGGTGATACAAATGAAATGTTAAAAAATAAGGTCGATTTTGCATTAAGAAATAATCTTAAAGTAGTTTATTGTATTGGGGAAAATAAAACGGATAAAAAAAATAAAAAAACTTTTAGTGTTTTACAAAAACAAATTTCAAAAGTTTTAGATAAAAAGTTTAATAAAAAAAATATAATAGTAGCCTATGAGCCTGTCTGGTCGATTGGTACAGGTAAATTACCAACCAAAAATGAGTTAACAATAACAACCTTACACATAAAAAAAGTTTTAAAAGGTATATTTAAGAAAAAAAGCCTCCCAGTTCTCTATGGTGGTTCAGTTGATGGAAACAATATTGAAATGTTTAGAGAAATTAAAGAAATTGATGGTTTTTTGATTGGAGGTGCCTCAAAATCCTCTAAAAAATTTATTGATATAATAAAGAATTACTATAGATAAGCATCATGGAAAATTTACTGATATTAGTTAACATTATTCTAGCAGTAATCTTAATTATAGTAATTTTATTACAAAGGTCCGAGGGTGGAGCTTTAGGATTAGGTGTTTCACAAGATAATTTCACGTCAGCTAGATCCGTTGGAACGTTCTTGACTAAATTTACATCAATTATTGCCGCTTTATTTATAATTTGTAGTATAGCAATAGTGGCTATTTCCAGAGACGAGTTTCGTGAAACACAGTCAGTATTAGAAAAAGAGGAAGAGCAAAACTCAAATCTTCCACAAATACCTCAATCAAAGTAATTAAGACTTTGTAATTGTCTTTTTTTGAAGTATAACATACTTCCATGGCGCGATATATTTTCGTAACTGGCGGCGTGGTTTCATCTTTAGGAAAAGGATTATCATCTGCATCTTTAGCATACTTATTACAATCAAGAGGGTTCAAAGTAAGAATTAGAAAACTAGATCCCTACTTAAATGTGGATCCAGGAACTATGAGTCCATTTCAACATGGAGAAGTATTTGTGACTGATGATGGCGCTGAAACTGATTTAGATTTAGGTCATTATGAGAGATTTTCTGGAATTTCTGCCAAAAGGTCAGATAATATCACTACAGGCAAAATTTATAACGATGTTTTAAAAAGGGAGCGACAGGGAAAATATTTAGGAAAAACTGTTCAAGTTATTCCTCATATAACAAATAGAATTAAAGAATTCATCAAAAATGATGTCGCTAAAGAAGACTTTGTTATTTGCGAAATAGGAGGCACCGTTGGTGATATCGAAAGTCTACCTTTTTTAGAAGCTATAAGACAATTTTCAAATGAAATAGGTAAAAAAAATTCATTATTCATCCACCTAACTTTAGTCCCTTACATGAAGGCCTCTGATGAGATAAAAACAAAACCAACCCAACATTCAGTTAAAGAATTAAGGAGCATAGGTATTCAACCAGATATTATTATTTGCAGATCTGAAAGATCTATACCTTTAGATCAAAGGAAGAAAATTTCATTATTTTGCAACGTTGCGATAGAGGATGTAATAGAAACTGTGGACGTAAAAACAATTTATGAAGCTCCAATAAGTTTTAATAAAGAGAAATTAGATGAAAGAGTTTTAAGATTTTTTAGAATTAAATCTAGGAAAAAAGTAAATCTTTCTCCTTGGAAAAAAATTACACATTTAGTTTTGAACACTAAAAATAAAGTTAATATAGCAATAATTGGCAAGTATGTTGAACTTAAAGATGCATATAAATCTTTAGATGAGGCCTTAACACATGGTGGAATAGCAAATAATTTAAAAGTGAATTTAATAAGAATTGAATCTGATTTTTTAAAACCAAGTGAAATAAAAAATCACCTAAAAGGAGTATCTGGAATTTTGATACCAGGAGGATTTGGTAAAAGAGGCACAGAGGGAAAAATAGCAGCTATCAATTATGCAAGATTGAACAAAATTCCTTTCCTTGGCATATGTTTTGGTATGCAAATGGCAGTGATTGAATTTGCTAGAAATAAATTAAATATAAGAAAAGCGACATCTAGTGAATTTGGACCATCTAAAGCTTCAGTCGTTGGACTTATGAGTGAATGGACAAAAGATGGAAAATTGATGAAGGGCACTGACAAAAATTTAGGTGGAACAATGCGTTTGGGTAGTTATGAAGCAAGACTTAAAAAAGACACAAAAATAAGTAAAATTTATAATGCATTGAAAATAAATGAAAGACATCGTCATAGATATGAAGTTAACATCAACTATAAAAATGATTTTGAAAAAAGAGGTATGATTTTTTCAGGCATATCTCCGGACAATAAATTGCCAGAAATTATAGAATTAGAAAACCATCCTTGGTTTATTGGTGTTCAGTTCCATCCTGAATTTAAATCTAGACCTTTAGCACCACATCCTTTATTCTCATCATTTATAAAGGCCTCAAAAATCAACACAAGAAAATGAATAATCACAAAGTAAAATGCTCTAATTTTGAAATCGCTAACAACAAACCATTTACTCTAATTGCGGGCCCTTGTCAGCTTGAGAGTGAAGAGCATGCAGTTAAGATCTCAACTGAGCTTAAAAAAATTACAAGTGAAATAGGTATTAATTTAATTTACAAAACTTCTTTTGATAAAGCTAACAGAACAAGTTTGAAAGGAAAAAGAGGTTTGGGTTTAGAAAAATCACTTCCGATTTTTGATAAAATTAGAAAAGAAGTTGGTGTGCCAGTCTTAACCGACGTTCATACTTCCGAACAATGCTCTATAGTTTCCAATCATGTAGATGTTTTACAAATTCCAGCTTTCTTATGTAGACAAACTGATTTATTAATCGCTGCAGCGAAAACTGGCAAAATAATCAATGTCAAGAAAGGACAATTTCTAGCTCCGTGGGATATGGCTAATGTAATAAAAAAAATTGAAGAATCTGGGAATAAAAATATTTTAATTACAGAAAGAGGAGCGAGTTTTGGTTACAATACCCTTGTTTCAGATATGAGAGCCTTACCCATAATGTCTAAATTTGGATTTCCAATTGTATTTGATGCAACTCATTCAGTACAACAACCAGGTGGCATGGGAGAGAAAAGCGGTGGGCAAAGAGAATTCGTTCCTTATTTAGCTCGTGCGGCTATCGCTGTTGGAGTAGGGGCAATCTTCTTAGAAACACATGAGGATCCAGACAACGCTCCATCAGATGGTCCAAACATGGTTCCATTAAATGAAGTAAAAACTTTGTTAAAAAAACTTACCGAGATCGATAAGATAGTAAAATAAGAATGGTAAAAATTAAAAGTATAAAAGGCAGACAGGTCTTTGATAGCAGAGGAAATCCAACAGTGGAAGCAGAAGTTTTTTTAGAAAATAATATTTCTGCCACTGCCATTTCTCCATCAGGTGCATCAACCGGTGCGTTCGAAGCACACGAGTTAAGAGATCAGGATAAGAATAAATTTTTAGGTAAAAGTGTAAATATTGCAGTTGAAAATATAAATAATAAAATTTCAAATAAACTTAAAGGTTTTGAATCAGACGACCAAAAAAAAATTGATAAAGCTTTACTAGATTTAGATGGAAGTGAAAATAAAATAAATTTGGGAGCTAATGCTACTCTAGCAGTCTCATTAGCTAATTCAAAATGTTCAGCCTTATCAAATAAAAAATCATTATTTAAACATCTAGGCAACACTTTTTCTTTACCCATACCGTTAATGAATATAATTAATGGTGGTGCTCATGCCGACAATGACTTAAATATTCAAGAATTTATGATTAGACCAGACTCAGCTAAAAATTTTATGGATGCTATTGAAAAATGTTATGTTGTTATTCAAAATTTGAAGAAATTATTAAAATCTAACAAAATGCTTACAAATGTAGGAGATGAAGGTGGATTTGCTCCATCAATTAATACAAATGAGCAAGCTTTAGAGCTAATTGTAAATGCAATAGAAATGTCAAATTTAAAACCAGGGAAAGATATAGTTATATGTCTAGATGTAGCAGCTAATGAATTAATTAACGAAAAAGGGGAGTATTCAATTCAATCTAAAAATTACACATCAGTTGCAGATAATATTAGTTACTATAAAAAACTAATATCTAGCTATCCAATAAAATCAATAGAGGATCCTTTTGCTGAAGAGGACTGGGAATCGTGGAGAAAAATTACAAACGAAATAGGGAACAGTGTTCAAATTGTAGGAGATGATTTATTCGTTACAAATGTAAAACGTTTAAGTAAAGGAATAAAAGAAAAGTCAGCAAATTGTATTTTGGTAAAACCAAATCAAATAGGCACTTTGACCGAAACTTTAGAAGTAATTTCAATGGCAAAAGCTGCAGATTTTAATACTATTATTTCTCATAGATCAGGGGATACCGAAGATACATTTATTGCTGATTTGGCATCAGCGACTATGTCTTCTCAAATTAAAACTGGATCTTTAGCGAGATCTGAAAGAGTAGCTAAATATAATAGGTTATTACGCATAGAGGAAGAGCTTGGAAATCAGGCTAAAATGGCTAGAATCTAACTAATGCGACTTATTGAAAGTTTAAAGAGAAAAAAATTTATATTATTTAATATCTTTTTTACGCTTTATATAGGTATAAACTTAATTGGAGGCGAAAGAGGCTTAATCTCTTACTTTGATAAAAAAAGAATTTACGAAGAGCTTGAGATAAAGAATAAGTTACTGACTAGCGAATTAAAAGATTTAGAACACAAAATATCACTAGTTAAAAATAATGATCTTGATTATTTAGATATGCTTTATAGAGAAAAATTTAGATATGGTACAAAAGACGAAATTATTATTAAGTTAAAATGACTCAAAAACCTAGACATCCAGAAAAAGTAAACAAGCCTTTTAATCCAATCAAAAAGAAGCCTGAATGGATTAGATCAAAAATAGTAGACTCGCAAATTTTTTTTCAAACCAAAAAAATTGTTAACCAAAATAATTTAGTTACAGTTTGCCAGGAAGCAAACTGTCCTAATATCACAGAGTGTTGGAGCAAAAAACATGCAACATTTATGATTATGGGGGATACTTGTACAAGAGCTTGTGCGTTCTGTGATGTTAAAACTGGAAAGCCAGGTGATCTAGATATATTCGAGCCAGCTAAAATTGCTAAAGCAGTCAAAAGTCTGAATCTCAAACATGTAGTGATTACCTCTGTAGATAGAGATGACCTAGATGATGGTGGATCTAGTCATTTTTACAAAGTAGTAAAAGCGACAAGAGAAAAAAATCCAAAAACTTCAATAGAAGTTTTAACTCCTGATTTTTTAAGAAAAGGCGAGGCCTATAAAAAAGTTTTAGAGGCTGACCTAGACGTTTTTAATCATAATATAGAAACAGTACCAAGACTTTACACATCTGTTAGACCAGGAGCACGATATTTTGCATCATTAGAACTTTTAAAAAATGCAAAAAAATTTAACAAAAAAGTTTTTACAAAATCTGGAATTATGGTTGGCTTAGGTGAAAACAAAGAGGAAGTAATCCAAGTTATGGATGATCTCAGATCGGCTGAGGTTGACTTTATAACTATTGGCCAATACCTGCAACCTTCTCCAAAACATCACCCACTAAATCGATACTACCATCCCGATGAATTTAAAGAGTTCGAGCAAATAGCAAAAACGAAAGGGTTTTTACTTGTTTCTTCATCACCTCTTACGAGATCTTCTTATCACGCAGATGAAGATTTTAAAAAATTACAAGATGCAAGAAATAAACAGCTTGAATGTCTTCCGCATCAATAAAAAAAATTATTCCCTGTAAAAAAGAGCAATTAGTTGAAATGGTTCTTGATATTGAAAGATATCCAGAATTTGTTCCTTGGTGTATTGAAGGTAAAGTTATTGATAGAAATGAAAGTGCAGATTTAATTACTTTTAGTGGAGATTTAAAAGTAGGGAAAAGCATCCTCAACGAAACTTTCTCAAGTCATGTGTCTTATTATAAAGAAAAAGATAAAATTATAGTAACTAATCTTGATGGACCATTAAAACATTTGAAAAATGAGTGGAAATTTAAGGAAGTAAACAATTCGACACAGCTAGAGTTTTTTATTGACTTTGAATTGAAAAATCCAATTTTGAATGGAATAATGAAAAAATCTTTTGAGCTTGGCTTGAATAAAATTGCCAAGGCTTTTGAAGAAAGGGCAATTAAATTATATAAATAATGTTTACAATATCATCTTTATTAGTACTATTTATTTTAACTTTTAAATTTCTATCTTCATATATCAAAACAATTAGAACAGGCGATCCTAACGAAACTAACCTTACTTATTGGATGTTTTCCTATGATTTTAAGTCTAAAACTAAAGAATGGATACCCGAAGATAAACAACTATTACAAAGAAAACGGGCTAGAAATTTTTTAGTTTTTATACTCTATTTAATTGCTTTTGGAATTTTTTTGCTACTTAACAGTTTTACTGCACATCTTTTAGATGTAATTGTTAACCCGGAGTTTAGCTACCCCGTTTAATTAATTGCAATAATAAATTTAAAGTTTTTTTTACAGTTTGTTTTTGAATAAAAATTCTGCCTTTATTTTTAAAATTACATTTATTAACAATAACCTTTTTTCCGACCTTTATCCCAATATAAACCAAACCAACTGGTTTTTGTTTAGATCCTCCTTTAGGACCAGCAATACCCGTTATTGAAACACAGACTTTTGATTTACTAATTTTATTTAGGTTATTAACCATAGCCAGACAACATTGAACACTTACAGCTCCATATTTTTTTATTATTTTTGGATGAATTTTTAATAAACTTGTTTTGGCTTTATTTGCGTAGGTGACTAATCCCATCGTAAATACCTTTGATGATCCACTTACTGACGTAATAGAACTAGAAAGCATTCCACCAGTGCAAGACTCAGCAAAAGCAATTTTTAGTTTTTTTCTTTTGAGAAGTAAAACTATTTTTTTATTTAAATTCATTACAAAAACTTAGACTTAATTACCATAAAGATTATCAATGTAAGAACCACATATAATCCAGCCACTACATCGTCTATTATTACCCCAAAACTATTTTTAAATTTTCTATCAAATAAATTGACCGGGAAGGGCTTTTTGATATCAAAATATCTAAATAGAATAAAAATATAAAGATAAAACAAAACTGCTTCTTGAGAGTCTTTTACTGTTCCGTGCGAGATCTCATATAGATAAATAGGAATAGATTGACCAATAAATTCATCTATAACAACTTCTTTAGGATCTTTATTTTCACTAAATTTTATATATTCAGAAACTGCATAAAAAGAATAAATAAAAACAATTAATAAAATTATTAAAATAGTGTTGTTTGATAGATTTATTATGTGAAATAAGCTGTATAAAAAAATAGTTGTTATTAGTGATGTTATTGTCCCTGGTGCAAATCTAATTGATCCAATTCCAAAACATGTAACAATTAAATAATTTAAAGTTTTAATCATATTTTATAACCGAACATATTGTTTCGCATACAATGGCCTTTTCTTTTCCAATTAAACCTAACTTTTCAGTTGTCTTTCCTTTGATGTTAATTTGATTTTTGGAAATTTCACATAATTTAGAAATATTATTAATCATTTTATCTTTAATATTTTTAATTTTTGGTGTTTGAGTAATAATATTGATATCGATATTATTAACAAAGAAGCCTTTTAACTTTATCATATTCATTACACGCTGAAGCAAAATAGTTGATCTAATATTTTTAAATTTTTTGTTTTTATCAGAAAACATTCGACCAATATCTCCCATTTTACAGGCTCCCAAAATTGCATCTGTAACAGAGTGTAGAACAGGATCACCATCAGAATGTCCTAGTGTTCCTAGTTTAGACTTTATTTTTAAACCAGCTAAAAAAAGTTTTCTTTTAGGAACTAATCTGTGAACATCAAAACCTATACCAACACTTTGTTTAGATTTATAAATATTTCTTAGAATTTGAAAATCTGCTTGATCTGTAATTTTGAAATTGCTCTTTTCACCATTGATAAACTTTACTTTATTTAAATCCATAAACAACGAAATATCATCATCTTTGTATTTATCTGAATTAGTTTTATGTAAATTATATAATTCTTTCAAATTAAAAGCTTGAGGCGTTTGTGTTAAAAATAAATTTTTCCTATTTTTTCCTACTATGTATTCTTCTTTACTTGAGTCGATTATTTGTTTAATTGCATCTTGAATACTTATTTTTGGAACTACTGACCTAAAATTTTTCATATTTTTTATTATTGAGTAAAGTAATTTTGTTGAAAAATTAGGTCTAGCAACGTCATGAATTAAAACTTTACTTGGCCCTTTCTGATTAATGAGAAATTTTAAAGCGTTAAAAGTAGACTCCTGCCTACTTCTTCCTCCAGGTAAAAGTTTTACATTTTTAAGTTTTAGTAATTTTATACGTTTTAGGTCTTTTTTATTGAAAACAATGATAACTTTTTTAATTTGTTTGAATTTTTGTGCTTTAATGAGGTTAATTTCAATCAATGATTTGCCGCCAATTTTTTGATATGGTTTGCCAACATTAGACCCAAATCTATGGCTATTACCGCCTGCAAGAATAATTAAACAAAAACTCATGGTATAAACTTATAATATATTTATATAAATATTTAATGCTTATTTGAGATGTTTAAAATTATTAAAAATTTTAATTGGATTATTTTATCCTCATTTTTATGTATTTTTATGGGGATAGTAACTTTTTTGACCTTCATAAACGAGGGATTTGTTCCATTGACAGATGGAAATATGCAAACTTTGCTTATAATTGATATTTTCTTACTGTTAGTATTTTTTACTTTAATCTTCAGAAATTTTTATCGGTTCTATTATACCGGTAAAAAAAATAAAAAAGGCGCCCAAACTAATTTAAAATATATTTCTGTTTTTTCTTTATTTACAGTAATACCGTCATTAATAGTTGCGATATTTTCATTATTTATTTTCAATTTTGGAGTTCAAAATTATTTCGATAAACAAATAACTAAAGCAGTCAATAATTCCTATGATGTTGCTAAAAATTATTTAAACGAGAGTAAAGAAAATGTTTTATCTGATGTGATTTTGATGAGCGTAGGATTAAATAGAGCTTCTAATGAATATTATTCAAATCCTAATAGGTTTAGAAATATAATGAGAGCAGAGAAACTTTTACGTAGAATAGATGACGTTTATTTAATTGATAGTTTAGGGAATATTTTATTGTCAGATGTAAGGGATACAGAGGAGTTTGTTGTTCCACTTGACGAAGACTATGACCGAGCTTTAGAAGGTAAACCAGTTTTCGTATCAAATAATTTAGAAAATAAAACAACTGCAATGACAAAATTAAATTCTTTAGTTGATACTTACTTATATATCTCAAGAAATATTGATCCTGAAATATTAAGATACTTAAATGAAACTGAGCAAGCAGTAAGTTTCTATTATTCCGTTGAAAATAGTCAAACAGGTATTAAAGTAACATTTGCAATTATTTATATTATTGTAGTAACTTTACTATTATTTTTATCCACTTCTATAGCAATTAATTTCGCCTCTAGGCTTACCAAACCAATAATAAATCTTATTGGGGCTTCAGACTCAATAAGTAAAGGTGCTTTAGATGTGAAAGTACCAGAACTTGAAACTGACGATGAGCTAAAACAACTTAATAAAAATTTTAATTTAATGATTGAAAGATTAAAAGAGCAACAAAACAAATTACTAATAACAGAAAGATACGAAGCTTGGGAAACTGTAGCTAGAAAATTAGCTCACGAAATCAAAAATCCTCTAACACCAATACAGTTATCAATTGATAGTTTAAGAGAAAAATATAAAAAAAAATTAAATAATCAAAGTGAGGAATTTGAAAAATATTTAGAAACTATAAATAGACAAATTAAAGATATTGAAAAACTGGTCAATGAATTTTCTAATTTTGCAAGAATGCCAAGACCTATATTAAAAAAATTAAATTTGGTTGATATAGTCAAAAGATCATTAGATTTTATCAATTTGACATCAAAAAATTCAATTAAACTTAAAACTAGAAGCAATAATATGTTTATAAATGGTGATGAAGATCAATTAAATAGAGTTTTTATAAATTTAATAAAAAATTCAGAGGAAGCTTTTCAAGATATTTTTAAAAAAGAGCCTAATTTTAAAGGAAATATTGACATAGAAATTAGTGCTAATAATGATTATATAAACTTTAGATTGACAGATAATGGTCCAGGTATTACAGACGCAAAAAAAGCAATGACACCTTATTTTACGACTAAAAAAACTGGAACAGGCCTTGGTTTACCTATTGTCACAAAAATAGTTAATGAACATTCTGGGATTTTTTCAATAAAAAATAAAAAAGATGGGAGCGGTATAATAATAAATATTTCATTACCGAAGTTAGATGAATAAAGAAATACTTGTAATTGATGACAATCCAGATATTCGAAGCTTAATTTGTAATATTCTTAAGGAAAAAAATTTCGAAGTTCGATCTGCGGCAAACTATGAGCAAGCTGTATTCGAAATTAACAAAAAATTACCTGATTTAGCAATAATTGATATTAAATTGGATAAAGCAGATAAGGATGGGATCGATCTATTAAAATTAGTTATGCAGAAAGATAAACTAACACCAGTAATTATGATTTCAGGACATGCCACAGTTCAAATTGCTTTAAAGTCTCTAAGAATAGGAGCTTATGAATTTATAGAAAAAGGCGCAACATTTTCATTAGAGAAGTTATTAAATTATATAAATAGAGCACTCGAGTCATCTGAATTAAAAAAGGAAAAAAATTTAATTGAAAATAAACTTTTTCATTCTTTCGAATTGATAGGAAAAAGTCCATCTATAACAAAAGTAAAAAAAATAATTGAAAAACTTTCAACATCGGAAAGTAGAGTGCTAATATCTGGACCTACCGGATCCGGAAAAGAGTTGGTGGCTAGAAAAATTCACAAAAATTCTTTAAGAGGCAACGAACCTTTTGTAATAATAAATGCTGCTTTACTAAAAGAAAATACATATGAAAAAGAATTATTTGGTGAAGAATTTGAAGATGGGAATGTTTCCTTTGGCGCTCTTGAAAGGGCCAATAAGGGAACACTTTTAATTGATGAGGTTTCTGAAATTCCTTATGAAACACAAGCGAATATCCTAAGAGTATTAATTGATCAAAAGTTTAAAAGATTAAATGGGTCAAAAAATATCAACGTAAATATAAGATTGATTTCATCCACTTCTAAAAATTTAAGTGAATTGGTGAATATCAATAAATTTAGAGAGGATCTTTACCATAGATTAAATGTGATGCCTATAGAACTAACCTCTCTAAACTCAAGAACCGAAGACATTCCGTTGTTAGTAGAATACTTTAAAGTTAGATTAGCTGAAATTAATGGTGTTCAAGAGGCCAAAATAGATATTAAGAATGATAATTTTTATACTTATAGTTGGCCAGGAAATGTCAGAGAATTAAGAAATTTAGTTGAAAGAGTTACTATACTTTCTGCAAATGAAACAAAGGAAAATATTAATAAACAAATTGAGGATATATTAAATCCATCAACTTCAAGTGAAAACAATAAAAATCTTCTAGAAAAATCTTTTACCGCACCATTAAAAGAGGCTAGAGAACATTTTGAAAAAGAATACCTAGTTACGCAATTAAAAAAAAACCATGGAAATATATCTAAAACTGCAGATTTTATTGGAATGGAAAGATCTGCTCTACACAGAAAATTAAAATCTTTGGGAATAAAAGGTATCAATTAAATGAATATAATTATATGTGGAGCCGGAAAGGTAGGCTTCTCAATCAGTAAACAATTATCTGCTCAAGGTCACTCAGTTACTGTGATTGACCAATCTACAGAGGATATAAAAAAAATAAACGATACACAGGATGTTAAAGGTATAGTTGGAAGAGCTACTTTGCCTACCGTTTTAGAAAATGCTGGCGCAGAAAAAGCTGATATGATTATAGCAGTAACAAGAAATGATGAGACAAATATGATTGTTTGTCAGTTAGCAAGTTCGTTATTTAACGTTTCAAAAAAAATTGCAAGAATAAGAACAAAAGATTTTTTAGAGGGCAAATGGGGCAAGCTTTATAATAAATCAAATATTCCTATTGATGTAATTATATCTCCTGAGATTGAGGTAGCGAAGTCACTATTTAGAAGATTAGAGGCACCAGGTGCTCTTGATAACGTTCCTTTTGGCAGTAATAAAGTAAAAATGCTTGAAATTTCTATAGAAAAAAATTGCCCAATAAAAAATATACCTTTAAAAAAACTCACAGAAAAATTTCCTGATTTTAAAGCAAATATCGTAGGAGCATTAAGAAAAGATAAATTTATTTATCTTAAAAAAAATGATCAAATGCTTGAAGACGACAATGTATACGTTGTAGTGAGCAGTGATCAACTTAATCCAATTTTAAAAGCATTCGGGCATGAGGAAAAAGTTTCAAAAAATGTTCTAATAATAGGTGGAGGTAATATCGGCTTGAATTTAGCAAAGATGCTTGAGGAAAATTTTGATGATCTAAGAATTAAAATAATTGAAAAAAATAAAAATAGAGCTGAAGAAATAGCTAACGAATTGTCATCCTCGATAGTAATAAATGGTGATGCTTTAGATGAAGAAATTTTGAAAGAGGCAAACTTAGAAGGTTCAGAAACTGTTTTAGCCCTTACAAACGATGATGAAAACAATATGATGGCTTGCGTTTTAGCTGAAAAATCAGGATTAAAAAAAAGAACTATAGCAATAGTAAACAAATCTAATTATAATTTATTACAAGACTCATTAAACATCGACGATCTCGTTGATCCTAGGATGACTACTGTTTCAAGAATAATGGAGCACGTACATAGAGGAACAATAGGTACAGTGTATTCTGTCTTAGATGGGGAGTATGAATTTATTGAAGCTAAAATTTTGGAAAAATCAGAATTATTAGGCAAAAAAATAAGAGACTCTAATTTACCAGAAGATATTAGGATAGGTGCAATAGTTAGAAAAAACCAAGTCATAATTCCAAGGTCAAACTTTATTTTTGAAAAAGATGATTTAGTTGTATTTTTAGCAAAAAGAGAACAGCTTAAAGCCGTTGAAAATATTTTTAGTGTCGGATCAATCTAATTTAAAATGAATTTAAAAAGTATAAGCTTTTATTTAAGTTTATTTTGTTTTCCTATAAGTTTATTAGCTTTCATTAATATATTATACTCATCATATTTTGATTATTTTTTAAGTATTGAGTCTTATTTCATTACTCTATTTCTCTCTTTAATTTTTGGGCTTGGGTTATATTTTTTAGGAAAAAATGCTGAGAGGAAGATTAGTTTTATAGATCAACTCATCACAATAATATTAGTATATTTACTTGTAGGTTTTTTTATCTCAATTCCATTTTATCTAAGTAACCTTCAAGTAACATTCCTAGGCGCATATTTTGAGTCGATTTCAGGCTTAACAGGAACGGGATTTTCAACTTTTAAAAATATTAAGTATTTAGATCCAACGTTAATTTTGTGGAGATCATCTTCGCAATGGATTGGAGGTTTATTTTTTCTGATTTTTTTAGTTTTGATATTTTCAAATAAAAGTTTTAATTACAAAATGACAAATTTAACTTACTCTGGAGATAGTAATTTTAAGTCTGAAGAAAATATTAAGAATAATATCTTTAAAATTTTTATATTATATTCTTTGATTGGTTTTATTATTCTTACATTTCTAAAAATTTCTGGTGTTAGATTATTTAACTCTTTTAATTTAGCTATGACACTTTCATCTAATGGAGGGTTTTTACCCTCCGATAATCTTAAAGAGATAATTTCTACAAATTTTCAAAAAATTGTGCTTATTTTTTCACTTTTGCTTTCTTTGCTAAATTTCTTTTTACTATATAATATTTTCAACAAAAAAGTTTTATTAAAATATCATAAAGAGGATCTCTATTTATTAGGTTTTTTAATAATCTTTGTTTTATTAATTTATTTTAATAATTTTGAAGGCTTAAATATAATAATTAGTGTTGTAAGTAGTTTATCAAACTCTGGAGTGACATTAATAAACACTGATAATAACTTAAGTTTATATTTTTTATTAATTACTTTAATCGGAGGATCAATAATTTCAAACTCATCTGGTATAAAATTGGGACGATTTTATATTCTTCTTAAGATTACCTCAGCAGAAATTATCCGACTTATAAGTCCAAACAGTGTTATTAACAAAACAATCTTTAATTCTGATAATAAGATTACTAACGAAAATATTCAAATTTCTTTTTTAATTTTTATTTCTTTTTTTCTCAGTTTATTCATTCTATCAAGTTTTTTAGTATTGGATAATTTAGGTTTTGAAAGTTCATTTAAACTTTCTATTCTTACACTAACAAATACGGTTAATTCAGAAATGTTCAATTTACAAAATTTAAATTTTTCAACTTTATTAACATCGTCTAAAATAAGTTTAATAATTTTTATGATAATCGGAAAAATTGAGTTAATATCAATCTTTTTAATTTTCAAAAAAATTATATTTAAGGATTAAATGTCAAAAATTATGATAATCGGTGCAGGCGCAATGGGCTCAGCTTTCGCACTTCCCTGCTTTGATAATAATCATGATATAAATATTATTGGTACTCACTTAGAAAATGACTTTATTGATAGTCTCAAAGCAAATCAAAATTTACATGCAGGATTAAAAACTAAATTACCGCAAGAAATAAAAGTTTTTAAATTTGAAAAATTTGATGAATTAATAAAATCAGATGTAGATTTAATAGTTCTAGGGATAAGCTCGAAAGGAATTGAGTGGGTAGCTAATCAATTAAGTAGAATTTTTAAAAACAAACAAATTCCTAAAATACTTATGCTTACGAAAGGATTAAGTATTTATAAAAATAATTATGAATTGTTAGTAGATAAATTAGAGAGACTATTAGCTGAAAAAGGGATTTTAAAAATAAATATTTCAGCTGTAGGAGGACCTTGCTTAGCTGCTGGGCTAGCCAACAGAATTCACAGTAGCGTTGTAATAGCTAATAAAGATATTAAAACTGCAAAAAAAATAGCAGATATGTTAAATACCAATTATTACCATACTTCATTTTCAGACGACTTAAATGGCGTTGAGGTATCTGCAGCAATTAAAAATATTTTTTCAATGGCAGTTGGGGCAGCAAAAGGTTTATGTAGCAAAGATGTTTCGAATGAAGTTAGAGAAAAAAATTATTTAAATACTGCTTCAGCTCTTATTAAGCAGTCAATCCATGAAATGGAAATATTTGTTGAACACTTAAAGGGAAAAAAGGAAACGGTGAAAGGATTAGCAGGTCTTGGAGATTTATATGTTAGTTCTGGAGGGGGTAGAAATGCAAAAATGGGATCCTACATTGGTGAAGGTCTAACTTTTTCAGAGGCAAAAAAAACAAAAATGGAAAAGGTTACTATTGAAGGTGCTGACTTGGCAAAAGAAATAGCAAATAAAGTAAATGAAGAATTTGATAAAAAAAAACTACCTTTAATGCTGGGTATGATTAATGCTATTGTAGATGATAAAAAACTTGAATTAGATTGGGAGGCATTTAGATGAAAAAATTTATTTTATCTATTGATGCAGGCACAACATCTAACAGATCTATTTTATTTGATCTTAAAGGAAAACCAATTTTTTCTTCACAAAAAGAGTTTACTCAATATTTTCCAAAAAGCGGGTGGGTAGAGCATAATCCAGATGAAATTTGGAAAACGACTATAAAGACCTTAAAGGATGTTATTCAAAAAGCAAAAAAATTAAAAGGAAAAATTTTAAGTATAGGTATCACCAACCAAAGGGAAACGACTGTTTTATGGGATAAGAAAACAGGTAAGCCCGTTTATAGGGCAATTGTTTGGCAGGATAGAAGGCAGGAGGAATTTTGTAAAAAATTAAGAAAGCAAAATAAAGATACAATGATTTTCAATAAAACTGGCTTATTAATCGACTCTTATTTTTCTGGGACTAAAATTAAATGGATTTTAGATAACGTTCCAAAAGCGAGACAGTTAATGAATAAAAAACAGCTATTATTTGGAACTATTGATAGCTTTTTAATATGGAGACTTACAAAAGGTAAAGTTCACGCTACAGATGCAACAAATGCAAGTAGAACGATGATTTATAATATTAGTTCAAATAAATGGGATGACACAATTTTAAATTTATTAAATATCAAAAAACACATTTTACCTGAGGTGAAAGATTGTTCAGATGATTACGGGCAAACTCATTCATCTATTACAGGAAAATCAATACCTATAAATGGTGTGGTGGGAGATCAACAATCAGCAACAATAGGCCAATGTTGTTTCGAACCAGGATCTTTAAAAAGCACGTATGGAACCGGAGCATTTGTTTTATTAAATACAGGTTTTAAAAAAATTTATTCAAAAAATAGATTGTTAACTACAATTGCTTACAGAATTAATGGGAGAACAACATACGCAATGGAGGGATCAATCTTTATTGCTGGAGCGGGAGTTCAATGGTTAAGAGACAGAATGAAGTTTTTCAAGAAAGCACCTGAAACAGAAAAAATAGTAAAGTCACTTAATAATAATAATGATATTTATTTAGTTCCAGCTTTTACTGGGTTAGGAGCACCGTACTGGGACGCTAATGCTAGAGGTGTCTTAAGTGGCATAACAAGAGACACAAGCCCTAAAGAAATAGTTAGAGCCACTATAGAAGCGGTAGCCTATCAAACATTTGATCTCTTCGAAGCCATGAAACATGATGGTCTTAGACCTAAAATAGTAAAAGTAGACGGTGGCATGGTTATGAATAATTGGTTTTCTCAATTTTTATCAGACGTTGTAAATGTAAAAGTATTAAGACCTAAGGTTCAAGAGACTACAGCTTTAGGCGCAGCTTTTATGGCTGGTTTACAAATCGGTATATATAAATCATTAAAAGATATCTCAAAAAATTGGCATTTAGATAAAAAGTTTTCTCCGAAAATGAAAAGTAGATCAAGATCAGTGCTCATAAAAGGTTGGGAAAAAGCTGTCAAGCGTGCTTTAATAAATTAATACACTTTAAAGTTGTAATTATTTAATTTTACTCTCTGTACATTGTAGTTGATTTTTGGTTCAATGTTAAATCATTAAAAACAACAATGGGGGAAATATAAAATGTTTAAAACATTAAAAACTTTCTTAGCTATTGCTGTTTCATTTTCAATCGTAACTATTTCTAGCGCATTTGCAGACGGTCATATGGCTGCAATTAAGAAATGGTCTAATGGAGAATTTAGTCTTTCTACACTTTCAGCTAAAGAAAGAGAGAAAGAACTAGAGTGGTTTCACAATGCTGCAAAACCTTTCAAAGGAATGTCTATCAAAGTATTGTCTGAAACTATTCCAACGCACGAGTATGAGTCAAAAGTTTTAACAAAAGCTTTTGAAGAGATCACTGGGATTAAAGTTAATCACCAGTTACTCGGTGAAGGTGACGTAGTAATGGCTGTTCAAACACAAATGCAAACTAACGTAAGTATTTACGACGCTTATATCAATGACTCAGATTTGATTGGTACTCATGCTAGAATGCAACAAGCTGTAAACCTAACGAAATGGATGGCTGGAGAAGGTAAAGACGTTACTTTACCAACTTTAGACTTAAATGATTTCATTGGTAAGCAGTTTACTACAGGTCCAGATGGTGACTTATACCAATTGCCCGACCAACAATTTGCTAACCTTTATTGGTTTAGAAAAGATTGGTTCGACAGGCCTGAAATAAAAAAAGGGTTTAAAAAGAAATACGGCTACGATTTAGGCGTACCTCTAAATTGGTCTGCTTATGAAGACATCGCTAAATATTTCTCAGAAGATGTGAAAAATATTGACGGTGTTAGAATTTATGGTCACATGGACTACGGTAAAAGAGCTCCCGACTTAGGTTGGAGAATGACTGACGCGTGGTTATCAATGGCTGGAGCAGGTGATGTTGGAAAACCTAATGGAATACCAGTGGACGAGTGGGGAATAAGAATGGAAAAAGGTTCTTGTAACCCTGTTGGAGCTTCAGTAACAAGAGGTGGAGCTGCTAACGGTCCTGCTGCTGTATACGCAATCAGAAAATGGGATGAGTGGTTAAGAAACTACGCTCCTCCAGGTGCTGCGGCTATGGACTTCTATCAGTCTCTACCGTCACTATCTTCTGGAAACGTTGCTCAGCAAATTTTCTGGTACACAGCGTTTACAGCTTCTTTAGTAGGAAAAAATCCTAACAACAAAGTTGTTGATGCTAACGGTAAGCCGTTATGGAGAATGGGTCCATCACCAAAAGGACCTTATTGGGAAGAAGGCATGAAGCTTGGATATCAAGATGCTGGATCATGGACTTTATTCAAGTCTACACCAGTTAAAAATAGAAAAGCTGCATGGTTGTACGCTCAGTTCGTTGTATCAAAAACAGTAGACCTTAAGAAAAGTCACGTTGGTTTAACTATTATAAGAGATAGTTCAATCGATCATAAATCATTTACTGATAGAGCAGGTGATTTAGGTGGACTTGTTGAGTTCTACAGATCAAACAACAGAAATATTTGGTCACCAACAGGTGTAAACGTTCCGGATTATCCGAAACTAGCACAAATCTGGTGGCAACAAATTGGAGATGTAAACTCAGGTGCGTTTACTCCACAACAAGCTATGGATCGTCTTGCAGAAGAGATGGACTTAGTTATGTCTCGTATGGAAGCTGCTGACAAAGGTAGCAATGCATACGGTGGATGTGGACCAAGACTTAATAAACCGAGAGAAGCTTCTTACTGGTTAAATAAGAAAGGTTCACCAAAAGCTAAACGTAATGAGAAACCTCAGGGAAAAACTGTTCCATACGCGAAAGCTTGGAAATAGTAAGAGGTTTATCTAAATTGAAAAGGGGGCACTAGCTGCCCCCTTTTTTTAAAACTAAATTTTAAATTATGAGTCTAGAACTAAAAAATGTAGAAAAAAAAGTTGGAATAGATACTCATATTCATCCTACAAGTCTTAAATTAGAAAAAAATACCATAAATGTACTTCTCGGTTCCACACTAGCTGGCAAGACAACATTAATGCAAATAATGGCAGGGTTGGATAAACCAACCTCAGGTGAGATATGGTTTAACGACGAAAATGTTACAGGTATGAAAGTACAAAAAAGAAATTGTTCAATGGTTTATCAGCAATTTATTAATTATCCAAATTATACAGTTTATGAAAATATTGCTTCTCCGCTGGCAATAACGGGAGTTAAAAATGATGAGATTAAACTAAGAGTAGGAAAGGTGGCTGAACTTTTAAAGCTATCAGCAATGTTAAATAAAAAACCTGATGAATTATCAGGCGGACAACAACAAAGAACAGCTTTAGCGAGAGCCTTAGTTAAAGATTCTGATTTAATTTTATTAGATGAACCTCTTGCAAATTTAGATTTTAAGTTAAGAGAGGAGTTAAGAGAGGAATTACCAAAATTATTTGAAGATAGAGATTGCATTGTTGTTTATGCAACAACAGAGCCATCCGATGCTCTGATGATAGGTGGCAATACAGCAACATTATTAGAGGGCAAAGTTATTCAATATGGCAAAACGCTAGAGGTTTATAATAGGCCTGAAAATTTAATTTCAGCTAAAGTTTTTAGCGATCCACCGATGAATATAGCTGAGATTACAAAAAGTGGAGATAATTGTAAATTTACCGATAATGATGTTCAATGGAAATCATCAGCAAAAATTAAGGATGGTACTTATAAAATAGGTATAAGACCTCATAATATTACAACTTATAAAGAGGGCAATAATTCAGTTGAAATTAATGGCAAGGTTCAAATTTCTGAACTTAGTGGGTCAGAAAGCTTAATACACTTTACTAATGGAAGTTTAAACTGGGTTTCATTATCTAATGGAACTCAACAAAAAAATGTTGGAGAAGATACTAAACTGTACATGAACACGGATGAGTTTTTATATTTTGATCAAAATAACAGATTGGTAAACAATGGCTAAAATAACTTTAAAAGATTTAAGTCACAGCTATTTAGAGCAACAGAATAATAATTCTGATTGGGCTTTAAGAGATGTTAATATTGATTGGAAAGATGGTGGAGCTTATGCTCTTTTAGGACCATCTGGTTGCGGTAAGACAACTTTATTAAATATTGTTTCAGGATTATTAAAACCAACAAAGGGCAGTGTTTTATTTGACGATAAAGATATGACTTCACTCAACCCTGTTGAAAGAGATATTGCTCAAATATTTCAGTTCCCAGTTATTTATGACACTATGACTGTCTATGAAAACTTAGCTTTTCCATTAAAAAATAGAGGTCTTTCAGACACAGAAGTTGCATCTAAAGTTGAAGAAATTGCTGAGATGCTTGAATTGACAACTACATTGAATAACAGAGCATCAGGTTTAACAGCTGATGGTAAGCAAAAAATTTCATTAGGTAGAGGACTTGTCAGATCAGATGTAAATGTAATTATGTTTGATGAACCATTAACTGTTATAGATCCACATTTAAAATGGGTTTTAAGATCTAAATTAAAAGAACTACATCAAAAAATTAATCGTACCATGATATATGTGACACATGATCAAACAGAAGCTTTAACTTTTGCAGATCAAGTTGTAGTCATGCATGAAGGTCAAATCGTTCAAACTGGAACACCCGTTGAATTATTTGAGAAACCTAAACATACTTTTGTTGGGCATTTTATTGGTTCGCCTGGAATGAATATTCTTCCTTGTGAAATTAAAAATGGTGAAATAAATTTTAGCGGTCAAAAAATACAAAGTCATAAAGCTATAAAAAAATCAAATTTTAGTAAAACTCAAATAGGCATAAGACCTGAATTCATAAATTTTTCAAAAGATGGAATTCCTGTTAAAATTAAAAGAGTAAGTAATACTGGAAGACATAAAATTGTTGATACAGAATGTAATGGAGGAAACATCAAAATATTATCTAACGCTTCTACCGAAATTCCAAGTGAGAGCGCCCATATAACTTTCAATCAAAAATATACTTATATTTATGGAGACAACTGGATTATTGAATAATGAACAAAACTATTAATCAAAAAGCTTGGTATTTTGTTATTCCCGTATTTGTTCTTGTTGCATTTAACGCAGCTATTCCTTTAATGACAGTAGTAAATTATTCATTTCAGGAAACTTTTGGAAACAACGTATTCGCTTGGGAAGGAACAAGATGGTTTAAACAGATTCTATTATCTGAGAGATTTCATGCTTCATTAGGAAGACAATTTGCTTTTACTTTTATAATACTTCTAATCCAAATACCTCTAGGAATTGCTATTGCACTTACAATGCCAAAAAAAGGATGGGGTGTACCAGTTTGTTTGATTTTAATGTCTATGCCGCT
This sequence comes from uncultured Pelagibacteraceae bacterium, assembly GCA_902569465.1. Taxonomy (GTDB): domain Bacteria; phylum Pseudomonadota; class Alphaproteobacteria; order Pelagibacterales; family Pelagibacteraceae; genus Pelagilacustribacter. The sequence goes on from CACFUE010000003.1 coordinate 22,273, forward strand.
TCTAATTCCTTGGAATGTTGTTGGCGCAATGTGGAATATCTTTGCACTCCCGGATATTGGTTTTCTTGGTCATTCATTAAACGCAATGGGTTTTGATTATAACTTTACCCAACAACCTGGCGATGCGTGGTTCACAACTATATTAATGGATGTTTGGCACTGGACATCTTTAGTTGTTCTTTTATCTTATGCAGGTCTTAACTCAATTCAGCCTGCGTACTATCAAGCTGCAGAAATTGATGGTGCTAGTAGGTGGGCAACTTTTAGATATATTGAATTACCAAAAATGAAAAAGGTTTTAACTTTAGCGATTTTGTTACGATTTATGGATAGTTTTATGATTTACACTGAGCCATTTGTATTAACAGGAGGTGGGCCAGGAAATACTACAGCATTTTTATCTATTGACTTAGTTAAAATGGCTTTGGGTCAATTTGATTTAGGACCAGCGGCTGCGATGTCATTAATATATTTCTTTATTGTACTTTTAGTCTGTTGGGTATTTTACAATTTAATGATGAAAAATGAGGCACAGTCATGAAAAAATATAAATGGTTAGTACCTACATTATATATAATTTTTTTAATGTTACCGATCTATTGGTTAATTAATATGTCATTTAAGACAACTACTGAAATTATTAATACATATTCTTTATGGCCACAAAAATTTACAACAGAGAATTATGTAAAAATATTCACAGACAGTACTTGGTATATGGGTTACATAAATTCAATAACATACACAGTATTTAATACTGTTATTTCAGTAGCAGCAGCTTTGCCTGCAGCTTATGCGTTTTCAAGATATAAATTTTTAGGTGATAAGCATTTATTTTTTTGGTTGTTAACAAATAGAATGGCTCCACCAGCAGTATTTGCTTTGCCATTTTTCCAGTTTTATTCATCTGTAAACTTATTTGATACTCATATTGCTGTTGCTTTATCGCATTGTTTATTCAATATCCCTTTAGCTGTATGGATTTTAGAAGGATTTATGTCTGCTGTTCCAAAAGAATTAGACGAAACAGCTTATGTTGATGGATATTCATTTGGTAGATTTTTCTTTAAAATTTTCGTGCCAACTATTGCAGCTGGAATAGGTATAACCATGTTTTTCTGCTTTATGTTCTCATGGGTTGAGCTTTTATTAGCTAAAACACTAACAGCCACTGCTGCAAAACCAATAGCAGCTACTATGACTAGAACCGCAAGTACCTCGGGATACGAACTTGGTTTATTAGCTGCAGCAGGAACTTTAACAATAATTCCAGGAGCAATTGTAATTTACTTTGTTAAGAATTATATTGCTAAAGGATTTGCGATGGGAAGAGTTTAATGTTTACAAAATTGTATGCAGCTACATGGGGTGACGTTGGTAAAGCCAAAGAAAAAGGTTTTTTTGATTTTGATTTATTTTCATGGATGGCTTGGACATGGCAAACGGCTGCTTTTTTTATTTTTATAGCTTTATGCATAACGGTAATGCTTATTTGGGAAAAGAAAGTACCAGGAGGTTCTCCAAGAAAAGGTATTTTAGGTTTAGATACAACTAGAGGTGATAGATTGTTTGTTTCTTTATTGGGCAGCGCGTTTATTCATTTAGCATGGTTAGGTCTTGTTGGTAGTCTCTTGTGGATAGCATCAATTATTTGTGTTGCTTATTTTATTGTTGTATTTAAATACGTATAACAAATGGTCAAAGTTGGAATTAATGGTTTTGGTAGAATAGGGCGGCTTATCTTAAGAGCTTTATTAGAAAACTATAAAGGTAAAATTAAAGTAGTAGGTATTAATGATCTTGGTTCTATAGAAGCCAACGCTCACCTAATCAAATTTGATAGTACACATGGTACATTAAATCATGATGTAAAGACAACTAAAGAAGGTTTTCAAATAGGAGATCAGAATATCAAAGTTTTCGCTGAGAGAGATCCGTCTAAATTACCTTGGGGAAAAATTGGAGCTGATGTTGTTTTAGAATGCACTGGTTTTTTTTTAGATAAAAAATCAGCTGGCAAACACATAGAGGCTGGTGCAAAAAAAGTAATAATTTCTGCCCCAGCAAAGGAAGTAGATTTTACTGTTGTTCAAGGAGTAAACAGTAAAGATTTGAAAAAAGATCATAATGTAATTTCTAATGGCTCTTGCACTACAAACTGCTTAGCACCGGTTGCCATGGTTTTAGAAAATTCTTTTGGTATTGAATATGGATATATGACTACTATTCATAGTTACACAGGAGATCAAAAACTTTTAGATACACTTCATAAAGACTTGAGAAGGGCCAGGGCATCCGGTGATGCAATGATACCAACTTCAACTGGAGCAGCTAAAGCTATGAGTTTGGTATTACCAAGTTTAAAGGGAAAACTTGATGGCACTGCTATAAGAGTACCAACACCCAATGTTTCTTTAATTGATCTTACATTCGTGCCTAATAAAGAAGTTACATCTGAAAGTATAAATAACGCTATGAGTAAAGCAGCTAATGGACCTTTAAAAGGAATATTAGCAACTAATTCAGCTCCATTAGTTTCAAAAGATTTTAATCATAACCCACATAGTTCAATTTTTGATTTAACACAAACTCAAGTTATTAAAGGAAAATTTAGTAGAGTTCTCTCTTGGTATGATAACGAATGGGGATTTTCTAACAGAATGTGTGATACGGCTATTCAGATATCTGGTTTAATTTAATTTTTTGATTTTTCAGCTTCTTCAATCAATCTAAGCGTATTTTTGGGAATATTTGAATTATCAAATTTATTTGATGACCTTTTTATAATTTTTTTATTTTTATCTTTGCTTATATTTTCAAGATCATTAACTGCTGATAAAATTTCATCGATACTGTAATTATCATCCATTAAGTACCCACTTTATAAAGCCTAACCATATTTGTCATACCAGCTTTACCGAATGGTAAACCTGCTGTAATAACTACAAAATCATTTTTCTTTACAAATTTTAATTTTTTTATAATTTCTTTTGAAATGGACATCATATCTTTCCATCCATTAGCATCTCTACTATTTATAGATTGAACACCCCAAAGAAGAGAAACTTGTCTACTAACATTTATGTTAGGGGAAATCGTCACTATTTTTGCTGCAGGGCGCATAGCTGAAACAAGCTTAGCTGACTTTCCAGAATTTGAAAATACTATTATAGCTTTAACATTAGAATTATACGCCATGTCTTTCACAGATAGAAGAATTGATTTAACTGGATCTTTATTAGCTATTATAGAATTTTTAAAATCTTCTATATGTTCTCTTTTGTATTTTTCAGTTGAGAGTATTGTTTCTGTCATTGTAGAAACAGCTTGCGTAGGAAATTTACCGACCGCTGCTTCAGCGGATAGCATTACAGTATCAGCACCTTGAAAGATTGCTGTAGCGATATCATTTATTTCAGCTCGAGTTGCTGTATTATTTTCAATCATACTCTCCAACATCTGAGTGGCAACAATTACAGATTTTGAAAATTGAGAACATTTTTTTATTAAACTTAACTGTACTTTTGGTACTTCACTATGACCAATATCAATAGCTAAATCACCTCGAGCGATCATTATCGAGTCTGTAGCTTGAATGATTTTTTTAATATTTTTAAGTGCATGTTTATTTTCAATTTTTGAAATAATACCCATATCTTTTTTAATTAATTTTCTAGTTTCAAGAATCAATTTTTCATTTTGTAAATAAGATAACGCAATCCAATTACAACCAAGTTTAATTGCAGTCTTTATATCACTCTTATCTTTTTGAGTTAATTTATTAAAAACAATATCTAAATTTGGAACATGAAAACTTTTATTGCTCCTGAGCACACAATTCTGACTTTTACATTTAGTAATAATCGAACTACCTTTTTTACCGATAACAGAGAACAAGTACTTTCCATCATCTATTAAAATTTTATTTCCTTTCTTTAATTTTTTTAAAATTTTAGGGTATGGAAAATTTATTCTAGAAAAGTCTCCATTATTTTTTTTACTGTCAAAAATTAATTTTTGATTAAATTTTACTCTCTGACTTTCACTCTTGATTTTACCTATTCTTAGCTTTACACCCTGGAGATCAGCGATAAGAGATAGTTTCTTACCATTTTTTTTCTCTATTCTTCGAATTTTTGAAATAATTCTACCAATTCCATTAGTGTTATGACTAAAGTTAATCCTAAAAGCATCAACACCAAGTTCTACTAGCTTTTTCAACTTATTTTCACTGTAAATTGCTGGCCCTAAAGTAGCTATAATTTTTGCTTTTTTTTCCATTAAGAGGTTTTTATGTTATAACACCACTTCTCTTAAAAAAAAATATTAAAGAAAAATTAATTTAGATGAGCAATAAAAAAATAGGAATTTTAACGAGCGGAGGAGACTGCGGAGGTCTTAACGCAGCGATTAGATCAATTTTTTATAGAGCAAAAAATAAGTATAAAATGGATGTATACGGAATTAGAGACGGTACGGGTGGCCTAATCAAACGTCCAGTAGATGTTATTCAACTAACTCATAAAACTTTTGGAGGATATTTGTTGAGACAGGGAGGAACGTTTTTGGGATCTACAAATAAAGGAAATCCATTTAAAATTCCAACAGATGATGGCAAATACGTTGATAAATCAAAAGAAATAATTGAAGGATATCATTCAATGAAACTTGATGGTTTAATAATAATCGGTGGGGATGGCAGCATGCAAATTTTAAAAAAATTAGCCAAAGACGGCGATATGAAAATAGTAGCTATTCCAAAAACAATAGATAACGATGTAGGAGCTACAGAAAGTTCGATAGGTTTTCATACTGCTGTAGATGTTGCAACTCAAGCGTTGGATAATCTACAATCTACAGCCGCTAGCCATAGGAGATCAATGATACTCGAGGTCATGGGTAGAGATGCTGGACATATAGCTTTAAACGCTGGTATAGCAGGGGGCGCTGACATTATATTAATACCTGAGATTAAATATTCAATAGATGGAATAATTAATAAACTTAATTCTATGAAAAAGAATGATATCCAACATTCATTAATTGTAGTTGCTGAAGCAGTCAAAAAGGAGAATGGTTCAAGAGTAGTTAATAAATATATGGACGGTGAACAAAGACTTGGAGGTATTGGGGATTACATAGCCCAGGAATTGATGAAAAAAACAGATGTTGAATGCAGAGTAACGTCACTTGGTCACGTTCAAAGAGGAGCTCCACCAACAGCGAGTGACAGAATATTAGCTAGTGCTTTTGGAGTTTACGCTGTAGATTTACTTAACCAAAAAAAATTTGATCGAATGGTTGCATGGAGAGACAGAAGAGTGGTTGATGTACCTATTGATGAAGGCATCAAAACATATAAAAATGTCGAAAGAAAAGACTCATTAGTCGAAACAGCTCTCTCATTAGGAATTTATTTAGGAGATGATATTTAATGAAAGATAAAAATTCAAATTTAGTCGCTAATAGACTTGTAAATGCATTCCTTAAAAATAAAGTTATAAATCCGATTTCAAGTAAATATACAAAAAAACTTTCGAATGCTGATAAATTTAGGAAATTATGTGAAAGTAAAATTCAAAAACCAATTGTAGGATTTAAAGCAGGTGGAACAGGGATACCTGTTATAAAAAAATTAGGGGAAAAAGAACCTTTTTATGCATCAGTATATAAGCATAATGTAATTAAAAATAATAAATCTGTAAAAGTAAATAAATATACTTTAGGTATTGAACTTGAAGTCTGCTATCTCCTTAAAAAAAGTTTTTTTGATTTTCAAAACAAAATATCGAAACAAAATATGAAAAAATTTATAAATTATATCGCACCATGTATTGAAGTAGTTGGTTATAGGCAAAAGAAAAAAGGCATAAAGAGTTTCGGAGATCTATGCTCTGATTTTGGTGCGAATATAAAATTTATAATTGGTCCAAAAAAGAAATTTAGAAATAATAATGTCAAAAACTTAAAAACCAATATTTCTAATTCGAAGATTAAACAATCTGTAAATGGAAACACCAATACTGTTTATATTAATCCTATGAATTCTTTATTATTTGTTTTAAAAAAACTTCAGAAAGATAAAATAAAACACGATAAAGATTTTTATGTTTTTACTGGTTCATCAGTTGGAGTTGTACCAATTCTTAGTAAAGGTATCTATAAAGGCACAATTGAAAAATTGGGATCTGTTAAAACTAAAATTAATTAGATAGCAAGTAACCACCAACTACTAAAATGATAATTCCTGAAATAAGCTTAATATTTTTTAGCAACGACTGTTTCTTTTCACTTTGAAATTTTCTTTTTGAGAGAAAATAAATATTTGTTTCAGATTTATTTCTGAACTTAGGTCTTAATGGCGATGGGATTGATTTATTTTCGATATTTTTGAATTTCTTAGGATTGATTTGCAACATGATCCTATTAACTCTATTTTACAAAAGTTATCAACAGATTATACCATCTAAAAGTGCGTCATTTATGCTAATGATAATCATTCTCAATATAATGTAAATGATAATCATTATCAATAAACACGGGAAATAATGAAAAAAACACTAATAATCAGCTATCTATTTTTAGTTGCATTTGCAGGAAGTCTATTTGCAAACGAAGTAAATATATTTAGCGCAAGGCATTATGACTCTGATGTTCAACTTTATGAAAAGTTTACTGCTAAAACAGGAATTAAAGTAAACGTTGTATCAGGAAAGTCAGGTGCTTTAGAAAAAAGGATAATTGAGGAGGGAGCTGATAGCCAAGCAGATCTATATATTACAGCAGACGCTGGAAGATTAGGTGCTTTTGAAGCTAATCTTCAAGGGGGACTTACCAGTGCAGCAATTAAATCTGCTGTACCAAGTAACTTCAGAACATCAAAATGGACTGGTATAGCTAAGAGAGCTAGGATTATATATTTTGCTCCGGAAAGGGTGAGTGGTTCAGAGTTAGCTGGTTTAACTTATGAAAGTTTAGCTGATCCAAAATGGAAAGGCAGAATAGTAATTAGAGCCTCAAACAATATTTACAATCAATCACTTGTAGCTTCATTAATTAAAAATAATGGAAAAAGTAAAATAGCTGATTGGTCAAAAGGTATGGTTTCAAATATGGCCAGATCTCCCAAGGGAAATGATCGAGCTCAGATACTTGCAGTTGCAGCAGGAGAAGCTGATATAGCAGTAGCTAATACTTATTACTTAGCACTTATGCTTTCTGGAAAAAAAGGACCAGAACAGCAAGCTGCTGCTAAAAAAGTAAAACCTTTCTTTCCTAATCAAGATGGAAGAGGTACTCATATGAATATTAGCGGAGCAGGACTTGTAAAAGGTGCGCCGAATAAGGCTAATGCAATAAAGTTAGTTGAGTTCCTATTAAGCGAAGAAGCTCAAAATCATATTGTAAATAATACTTTTGAGTATCCAATGATAAAAGGTGTGTCTCCACATCCACTTGTTGTAAATATGGGATTAGATTTTAAACAAGATCTAAAAACTAAAGTAGTTAATTACGGAAAAAGACAAGCAGATGCTTTAGAAGTAATGACAGCAGCAGGCTGGAAGTAGTTATTAATTATATGAGGCGAACGATAAAAAAAGAAACTAACTTGAACAAGTTAAAAATAGGTTGTTCGCCTTGTATGTCGGAAGCCAAAAAAATGGAACAGAAAATCTCAAATAGAAAGATTTCTGAAATTAAAATCGAGGAAGTAAAAGTGATTGTATCTTCAATGTTTAAGAATGACAAAGTATAATACATGGTTTTTTGGATCACTGATTGTAGCTTCAGTGGTTGCCATGCCTATTATTACTGTTTTTTTTAGCTTTTTTAGCGAGACAAGTAATTATTTGAACATTTTAAAAGAAACTTTTTTATTTGATTATATTTTTAATTCTATAACAATTTTATTATTTGTAATATTCTTTACTTTTATTCTTGGAATTTTTTCAGCCTATTTTGTATCTTTTTATGATTTTCCTTTATCCAACTTTTTTAGTTGGGCGTTAATCTTATCATTCGCAGTTCCAGGTTATATTTATGCGTTTTCAATAATTGCCTTTTTCGAAAATTATGGCACTGCATTTTCATTATTAACATTTCTATTTGGTGAAAATAATTATAATACCATTATTCCAAAAATAGATGGATTAATTGGAGCTATAATATCTATATCGTTTTCTTTGTTTCCGTATGTTTATGTATTAACAAGAGCATCTTTTTATTATCAATCGAACAATTATATTGAGGTAGGAAAAAATCTTGGTCTTTCGACAAAGGAAACCTTTTTAAGAATAGTTTTACCCTCTGCAAGACCAGCAATCATTGCAGGTTTAGCTCTAGTTTCAATGGAGTGTTTATCAGATTTTGGTACTGTATCTTTTTTTAGTGTTAATACATTAACCACCGGAATTTATAATTCTTGGTTAACTTTTGATGACCTAAATACGGCTAATCAGATATCTTTTATATTGTTAATCTTCATTCTTTTACTTTTTTCAATAGAAATTTACTCAAGAAAGGAAGCAAGATATCATCAGCCAGGCAGAGGGTTTAAACCAATTACAAAAATCAAATTAACTGGAAGAAAGTCTATATTTCCAATTATTATTTGTTCATTAATTTTTCTATTGAGTTTTATTTTTCCAGTCTCTCAGATGATTTATTGGACAATAAAATTTCCTAAATATTTTCAAGATATTAATATATTAGAAATTAATTTGAATACTTTAATGCTAGTGGGTTTAGCTAGTGTAATAATTGTAATTATTTCCCTATTTATCAATTATGGAAGCAGAATATCAAAAAGTAAAATTTTAAACTACATTACAACTTTTTCAATTTCTGGGTACGCGATACCAGGAGTTATTTTAGCAGTTGCTTTTATTACATTCTTTTCAAATTTAAGTGATTTTTTTACAAATAATTTTGATTTAAAAAGTTCTAAAAGCTTATTCATCGGATCTATTTTTGGATTATTGTTGGCATATTTTATAAGGTTTTTTTCTTTATCCTTTAACGGAATAAAATCAAGTTATGAAAAAATAAATAATTCTATTGATGAAAGTGCCTATCTTCTTGGTTACTCTAAGATTAATACATTTTTAAAAATTCATGTTCCTTATCTGAGTACAAATATAATTTTGATAGTTTTATTGATTTCTCTAGAGGTAATAAAAGAATTGCCTATGACAATGATTTTGAGGCCTTTTAATTTCGAAACTTTTGCTACTCAGGCTTATATATATGCATCTCAAGATTTACTTGAAGCGGCTGCATTACCATCTCTTTTTTTAATATTTTGGTCTACAATTTTGATACTTCTATCATCTAGATATATACTTTCAAAAAAAAATTAATATAATCAATTAAATGGCCAATAATTTTTTTGAAATTCAAAATGGTAACTTTACTGCAAGCGAAAAAAATAAAGTAAATAATGTTAATCTTGCAATAGAAAAACAAGGAGAGATTATTTCTTTATTGGGTCCTTCTGGTATCGGCAAAACCACTATACTAAGAACGATTGCTGGTTTACAAAAACTCAGCAAAGGTAAAATTAAACTTAGAGATACAATTTTAGCCTCAGATGAAATTCATTTAGAGCCAGAAAAAAGAAATGTAGCTCTCTCTTTTCAAGACAATTCTCTTTTTCCTAATTATAAAGTTATTGACAATATAAACTTTGGAGAAAAAAGATCTAATGGAAATGGTTCTAATGTAGATGTTAAAGAAATAATTGAATTACTAAGAATTGAGCCTATTTTAGAAAAATTTCCACATCAAATAAGCGCTGGGGAGGCGCAACGTGTTTCATTAGCTAGATCTTTAATGTCTAAACCTGATTTATTGTTATTGGACGAACCATTCTCAAATATAGATCAAAGTCTTAAGGAAGAAATACAAGTATCTGTTAAAAAACTTTTAAAAAGAATAAATTTGACAACTATCATAGTAACACATGACTCATACGAAGCTTTCTCGATGGCAGATAAATGTGGAATAATTTTAGACCAAGAATTAAAACAATACGACGTTCCTTATAATGTGCATCATGAGCCAAATTCAATTGATGTTGCAAATTTTTTAAACAAAGGAATTTTTATTGATGTTCAAGTAGTTGATAGCGAATGTGCTGTTCATAGATTAAAACATGATGAACTTGGTGAAATCAGAGGGAAATTATCAAATAATTTTCCATCGGGATCAAAGGTAAAACTACTTTTACAACCTGAGGACTTAATACACGACGATCAAAGTAAACTGAAACTAGAAGTAGTGGATAGAAAATTTAGAGGAACTAATTTCATCTATACTCTAAAAACGAAAAAAGGGGAGTTTTTACCTGTATTTGTACATTCTCATCATATTCATCAACATGAAAAGTCAGAACAATTCGGTGTGAAGTCTCCGATTTATATTGACCATTTAGTATGTTTTTAAGTAAATATATTCGTTTAGCGCCCTTAGCTCAGCTGGATAGAGCATCGGTTTTCTAAACCGAGGGTCGTAGGTTCGAATCCTTCAGGGCGCGCCAATCAATATTATGATTAAAAACATTCTTATTACTGGAGGGGCTGGTTACATTGGTTCTCATATTTCAGAAATTTTAGTTAAAAATAAAAAAAAAATTTTTATAGCAGATAATTTGTCTACTGGTTATAGAAGACTAATTAATAAAAAAGCTAAATTTTTTAAAGTTGATATTCTTAAAAATAAAAAGATTAGAGAAATAATCGTAAAAAATGAAATAGACTCCGTCATTCATTTAGCTGCAAATTTAATAATTGGGGAAGGTGAAAAGTATCCAAAAAAATATTTTAAAAACAACGTTTCAGGAACTAAAAATTTATTAAAAGCATGCGAAAATACAGGGGTAAAAAACTTAGTTTTTTCTTCAACCGCAGCTGTTTATAAAGATGGTCAATATAAAGTAAATGAAAATTCTGTTATTAAGCCAAAAAGTGTTTACGGAAAAACGAAAATTAAAGCTGAAAATATTATTAAACGATTTTGCAAAATAAACAAAATTAATTACTGCATTCTCAGATATTTTAACATTGCGGGTTCAAGCCCTTCTGGAAAGATTGGATTAATAAATAAAAGCGACCATTTATTCAAAAATTTTTCGAGAGAAATTATAAAAAAAAGACCTATTCTTAAAATTTATGGAGACAATTATGATACAAAAGATGGATCTTGTATAAGAGATTTTATTCACGTTTCTGACATAGCAGAAATTCATTGCAAAGTTTTGGAAAAGATAAATAGGTTTAATAATTCTAAAATACTAAATTGTGGTTATAACAAAGGTATTTCAGTTTTTGAAGTTGCAAAAGCATTTAAAAAACAAACCTCAAAAAAGGTAGAAATCTTTGTTTCAAAAAGAAGAAAAGGAGATTTGGTTAAAATTATTGCTTCAAATAGTAAGTTAAAAAATTTTATTAAATGGAAACCAAAATTTAATAACTTAGATACAATTGTTAAAAGCTGCATAAATTGGGAAAAAAGACAGTAATGTCATCGAGTCTACAAAACTCTTTTAGTGAATTTTGTAATAAAAATAAATTTGAGATTAATAAAAAACAAACAGAAATATTAGACAGTTTAGAAAAATTCATTTTTCCTAGAAATAAACTACTAAATTTTTTTTCAAAAAAAAACTACAGTTGTTTTTATCTTTACGGAAATGTTGGAGTTGGTAAAACTATGATAGCTAATTTTGTATATGACCAAGTAAATCTAAAAAAAACTAAATTTCATTTTAATGAATTTATGATTAATTTTCACGATTATAGACATCAGAAAAAAGACGAAAATACCATCTCTGAATTTGTTAAAAATCTTAAAAGTAAATATGATTTTATATATTTAGACGAATTTCAAGTTACAAATATAGTTGATGCTATGATATTAGGAAAATTATTCGAAAATATTTTTCTTAAAAATATAAAAATTTTAATTACTACAAATACTAAATTGATTGATTTATATAAAGAAGGCTTACAAAGAGAACAATTTACTCCATTTATCAATTTAATTGAAAAAAAATCTATCCAAAAAGAATTATTTTTAGAAGAAGATTATAGAACTCAATCTAAAGATAATAGTCAAAGAATTTTTTACCCTTGTAATGAAAAAACTTTATTTAAAATTAATCAAAAATTTAGGATATTTACGAAAAATTTGAAAAAAGAAGAAAAATTAATAAATACAAAAGGAAGAGTTTTTAAAATTAAAAATTATTATGGTGGTTTAGCTAGATTTAATTTTAAAGAATTATGTGACCAGAATCTAGGAGCTGAAGACTACCTTAATATATCTCAGATATGTAAACATATCTTTATTGAGGAAGTGCCAGAATTTAATGAATTTAACTCTAATCAACAATTAAGGTTTATTACGTTAATAGATATTTTATATGAAAAAAAAATTATTCTCACTCTTTCTATGAATTCAAGTTTAGATAAAATAGGTACTTCAAAAAAACACTCTGAAACTTTTAAAAGAACCTCGAGCAGACTTCACGAAATGACTATGTCAAAATATTCTTGATTTTTGGTTGTAAATACACATATTTAGTAATTTATTATTGTTATAAACCCATATATTGACCATCATAAAATTGAAGTAAGAAAAAAATAAAATTATATTAAACCTGTTTTGAATTCTTAATTCAAAAATATTGTTAACAATAAAAAAAGGAAATCTTAAATGATTAAATCTATCAAAACTTGGATTTTAGTTGGATTTGCTTCTTTACTTTTGGTTGCTTGCGGCCAAGGTGGAGGTGGAGCAGGTTCTAAAAAATCTAAAACTTTAGAAAATACTAAGAAAGCTGGATTTGTGAAGTGTGGAGTTTCACAAGGCCTGCCTGGTTTCTCTAATGCCGACGCATCAGGAAACTGGTCTGGTATTGACGTGGATGTATGTAGAGCTGTTGCAGCTGCTGTATTAGGTGATGCTGATAAAGTTAAATATACTCCTTTAAGTGCAAAAGAAAGATTCACTGCATTAACATCTGGTGAAATCGATGTACTTGCACGTAACACTACTTGGACATTGTCGAGAGACGCTGACATTGGTTTAACTTTTGTTGGTGTAAACTTTTATGATGGTCAAGGTTTCATGGTAAGAAAAAATTCTGGAATTAATTCTGTGAATGACTTCAAAAACGGTATTTCTGCTTGTACAAATACAGGTACAACTACCGAGCTTAACATGAGAGACTTCTTCAATTCTAAAAACATAAGCTACGAACCAATCGCTTTTGAAAAAGCTGATGAAGTAGTACAAGCTTATGATGCAGGAAGATGTGATACTTACACTACTGATAAATCTGGTTTAGCGGCACAAAGAACTAAAATGTCAAACCCAGATGAGCATAAAGTATTACCTGAGACGATTTCTAAAGAACCATTAGGTCCTGTTGTAAGACAAGGGGATGCAGTATGGGAAGATATCGTAAGATGGTCTCTAAATACTATGATCGAAGCTGAAGAGTATGGTGTTAATTCATCTAACGCTTCTAGCCTAAAAGACTCAGAGAACCCAGCTATCAAAAGATTAGTTGGAGCTGAAGGTGAACTAGGTGCTGCTTTTGGTCTAGATAATGACTGGAGCTTAAGAATTATCGAGCAAGTTGGTAACTACGGTGAAAGCTATAAAAAACATATAGCTGATACTGGAATTTTACCTAACAGAGGTCCAAATCAATTATGGACAAAAGGTGGAATTCTTTACGTACCACCAGCAAGATAATTACTGATAAAATTAAAAAGGGCTGGATTTATCTGGCCCTTTTTTTTACTCTCAAAATAATGATTTTTAAAAAATTCAACATTGAAAACAAAAAAGCAAGAGATTTAATCCCTCAAGCAATTACTGTTTTAGCTTTACTATCTGTAATTATTTATTTTGCTACTAATGCTCAAATTAATATGGGTAACAGAGGAATATCTTTTGGATTTGGTTTTTTAAATCAAGAAGCATCATTTGATATTACATTTTCAATGATTGAATATGACGGCTCTCATTCATACGGAAGAGCATTTTTTGTAGGATTATTGAATACAATTTTAGTCTCAGTAATAGGAATATTTTTTGCAACAATTATGGGAGTGATAGTGGGTATATCTAGACTATCAGATAACTACTTAATTGCTAAAGTAGCAGAGTGGTATGTAGAAATTTTTAGAAACATTCCTTTAATTTTACAAATATTTTTTTGGTACTTTGCAGCTCTAAGAGCATTACCTTTACCTGAAAACGGTATAAATTTTTATGATATTTCGTTTTTAACAATTAAAGGTTGGTATGTTCCAAAATTTATATGGACAAATTTTAATATTTTTCTTTTATCAGTAATAGCAGCATTTATAGCTATATATTTTATTAATTTTTATGCAACTAAACAGAGAGAACAATTTGGAAAACAAATACCAGCAACAATTATTTCTTTAGCTACATTAATATTAATTCCTTTACTAACATTTCTATTTCTTGGAGTATCTCTTGCTTTTGAGTATCCCGTTTTAAAACAACTTTCTCCAACAGTCTTTACTTATGCGGGTGGTGTTAGCATAATTCCAGAATTAATTGCACTTGCATTAGCTTTATCAATGTACACGGCAACATTTATTGCTGAAAATGTGAGAGCTGGAATTTTGGGAGTTGGTAAGGGCCAAAAAGAAGCTGCAGCGAGTATAGGATTAAATAAAAATCAAATTTTAAAACTTGTAGTTA
>CACFUE010000004.1 GCA_902569465.1 uncultured Pelagibacteraceae bacterium
TGGCATTTTTTAATTTGATATCTTTTTCGATAGAAGAAGCTGAAACTAATGTCTTTCTACTTTTATCATCAATAATTTGAGCAGAAAGATTTTTTAATGATTTAGATACAGTTATCCTGAAACGTGCAGTGTTTACATCTTTCATTTTTTTTCTATTTCTAATTCTTCTTTTTGTTTTAGTATTTACCTTTTTCATTACTTTTTCTTTCCTTCTTTTCTTAAAACAAATTGACCTCTCTCTTTAATTCCCTTAGCTTTATATGGTTCAACTGGTTTAAGACTTTTAATATCAGCAGCTATTTTTGATACCAATTCCTTATCAACGCCATTAATCTTAATTATTGTCTGTTTTTCAACATTAATTTTAATTTCTTTTGGTATATTAAAATTCACTTCATGACTAAATCCAATTTGTAAATTTAAGATTTGACCTTTTAGATTAGCTCTAAAGCCTACGCCACTAAGTTCTAGAATTTTTTCATGCCCTACAGATACACCTCTAACTGCATTATTTATGAGGCTTCTATAAGTGCCCCACATTATTGAGGTTTTTTTGTCGATTTTTTTTTGCAATGGCTCTAGGTTAAATATATTTTCATTTATTTTTGATGAAAAGATTTTATCATTTATTGTTAATTTTTTTGTACCTTTTGGACCAGTAATAATTAAGTTTCCACCTTCAACTTTTATTGAAGACTCTTTTGGAATTTCTATATTTTTTTTACCAATTTTTGACATTAAAATACCCTACAAATTATTTCTCCACCTACGTTATTTTTCCTTGCTTCTATATCACTCATAACTCCTTTTGGAGTAGATAAAATTGCTAAGCCAAGACCATTCATAACTTTTGGTATACTTGTTGCTCTTGAATATACTCTTCTTCCTGGTTTTGAAATTCGTTTAATTTCCTTTATTACTGGATTTCCCTCATAATATTTCAAAGAAATTTTTAAACTAATTTTATTATTTTCATTTTTTCCTATAAAATAATCTTTTATATATCCTTCCTTTTTCAGAATTTCCAAAATATTTTTTCTAAAATTTGAAGATGGGATTTCAACAGAAGCAAGTGATCTCATTTGACCATTTCTTATTCTTGAAAACATATCTCCAATTGGATCAGTTAATGTCATTTTACTCCTACCAGCTTGATTTAGTTATTCCAGGGATTTTACCTGACGATGCCATATCTCTTAAGGCAATCCTTGAAATTTTTAATTTTCTATACACACCGTGTGGTCTACCAGAAACCTCACATCTATTTCTTATTCTTATTTTCGCAGAATTCTTAGGAAGTTTATTTAATTTTAATTGAGCCTCAAATCTTTGAGATAATTCTAGTTTTTTATTATTAATTATCTTTTTAAGAGCAGCTCTTTTTTTTGCATATTTTTTTACTAATTTTATTCTTTTAAGATTTTTTTGTATTGCGCTTGTTTTGGCCATTATTTCCTCAATTTTTTTTTTTATTTAATGGAAAATTAAACCCTTTTAAGAGTTCATACGTTCCGATTTTATTTTTACTTGAAGTTACAATAGTAACATCTAAACCTCTTATTTTATCAACTTTGTCAAAGTTAACTTCTGGAAAGACAATGTGTTCTTTAATACCAAAAGAATAATTACAAGAATTGTCAATTCCATTTTCTGACAGCCCTCTAAAATCTTTAATTCTTGGAAGAGCTATATTTACGAGTCTGTCAATAAACTCGTACATTTTATAAGATCTTAAAGTAACTTTAATTCCTGCATTTCCACCTTTTCTAGTTTTAAAATTAGAGATTGATTTTTTAAACTTTGTTACAACTGGCTTTTGACCACTAATTAAAGCCATATCCTCTAAGCATGCTTTAAGTTTTTTACCGTCTGATGCATCTTCTCCTAATCCCATATTAAGAATTATTTTTTCAATCTTAGGAACTTGATGCTTATTTTTAACAGAAAGTTTGTTCATCAAAGAAGAAACTATCTCTTTATCATAAGTTGTTTTTAATCTTGGTATCATTTTTTACCCTTTGTATTCTTTTCTTTTTTCTTCAAATCTAAATTTTTTACATTTGAATGATGTATAAAACTCTCTTTTGAAATAATGCCGCCCTTATTTTCTTTAGTTGGTTTAGTGTGTCTTTTAATCATATTAATAGATTTAATTTTAATCTTTCCTAATTTACGGTTTATTTCAAGAATCTCTCCTGTTTTACCTTTATCTTTTCCTGAGATAACTTGAACTTGTATACCTTTTTTTAAATTCATCATAATACCTCTGGCGCAAGAGAAATAATTTTCGTATGTCCTCTTGTTCTTAATTCCCTTGTTACAGGGCCAAAAATCCTAGTTCCTATTGGTTCACCTTTATCATCTGTTAACACAACTGCATTATTGTCAAATTGAACTTTTGAACCATCATTTCTATAAATTTCTTTTCGTGTTCTCACTACCACTGCTTTATGCACAGCACCTTTTTTTACTTTACCTTTAGGTATTGCATCTTTAACACTTATAACAATTATATCGCCAACTGATGCGTATCTTCTTTTAGATCCACCTAATACTTTAATGCATTCTACTCTTTTTGCGCCAGTATTATCTGCTACTGAAAGTTCTGTTTGTATTTGTATCATTTTTCAATCACCTGCCATGTTTTCTTTTTTGAATAAGGCTTACACTCTATTATCGAAACTTTTTGACCCTCTTTGAACTTATTTTTTTCATCGTGAGCATGATATTTTTTTGATCTTTTAATAACTTTTTCATAAAAAGGATGTTTAAATTTTCTTTCTACTTCAACAACAATAGTTTTGTTATTTTTTGCGCTAGTCACAATACCTTTTAAAATTTTTTTTGTCATTTTGAATTTTTTATATTTAATGTTGTAAATAATCTTGCAATACTCTTTTTTATTTCATTATATTGAGCAGGATTATCAATCTGATTATTAATTTTTTTAAATCTAATATTAAACAAATCTTTTTTAAGAGATAATATTTTTCTTTTGTTACTTTTGATAGAAACTCCTGATCTAGATTTTTGGCCTTTATGACCCCTTGAAGAAGTTTTACCTTTTCCGCTTCCTATTCCTCTTCCTACTCTAATCTTTTTTTTATTATTTTTTGCAAGGCTATTTAATTGCATTATTTTATCTCCCTTTTAGAAACTATTTCGGCAATTTTTTTTCCTCTTATTGCAGATAAAATTTTTGGTGAGTTTTGAGATTTAAGTCCATTTACACAAGCTTTAAGCACATTATGAGGATTTGCAGATCCTAAAGATTTAGCAACAACGTCTTGGATGCCTAGAACTTCACAAACAGATCTAATAGCACCTCCAGCAATTATTCCTGTACCTGCAGGAGCGGCTCGTAAAAAAACTTTTCCAGAACCATTTTTTCCCTTTACATCATGGTGAAGCGTTCTTCCATCTTTTAGAGGTATTTTAACCAGACTCCTTTTTGCAACCTCTGTTGCTTTTTTAATAGCATCTGGAACTTGTTTTGATTTACCTTGACCAATTCCGATTGATCCCTTTTGATTTCCAACTACAACTAAAGCAGCAAATCCAAATCTTCTACCACCTTTTACAACTTTAGTAATTCTATTTATAGCTACTAATTTTTCTTTTATATCGCTTTCAATTTTTTTATTTTCAATCATTTAAAATTTTAATCCATTTTTTCTTAAAGTTTCTGCAAAAGTTTTGAGGGTGGACAAATGCCTTTATATAGAAGGTTACCCAAAAGAGGGTTTAAATCTTTTAAAAAAGATAATATTGCGATTTTAAATTTAGATAAAATTCAAACAATGATAGATAAAAAAAGTAATAACCTAAAAGATTCAATTAATCTTCAAATTCTGAAAGAAAAAAAACTTGTTGGTAAAAAATATTTAAAACTTAAAATTCTTGGTTCTGGTGAAATAAAAAAAAACATAGAAATTTCAGCAAACTTTGCATCAAAAAAAGCCTTAGAAAAAATCGAAAAAGTAGGTGGTAAATTAAGTTTATTAAAAAGATAGTTATATATGTCTAGTGAAACGCTCAATACAGCCGGTGCATTTAGTCAAGCTAAAGATTTAAAAAATAGAATTTTATTTACCATTTTAATTTTAATGATTTATAGACTTGGAACTTATGTGCCATTGGCTGGTATAGATCCTATGGCATTGAAAGAAATAATGTCATCAAGTCAAAAAGGTTTATTGGGAATGTTCAATATGTTTTCTGGTGGCGCAGTTACGAGAATGGCAATATTTGCTTTGGGTATAATGCCATATATTTCCTCAGCAATTATTGTTCAATTATTAACCGGTGTTTCTGATTATTTTAAAAATCTTAAGGAACAAGGTGAAATCGGGAGAAAAAAAATTACTCAAATAACAAGATACGGAACTGTTTTAATTGCTTGTTTGCAAGGCTATGGAGTATCAGTTGGTTTAGAAAATGCTGGAAATTTAGTAATTGAGCCTGGTCTATCTTTTAGACTTATCACAACCATTTCATTGGTTGCTGGCACAACTTTTTTAATGTGGTTGGGTGAACAAATTACATTAAGAGGTGTTGGTAACGGAATATCTTTAATAATTTTCTCAGGTATCGTAGCAGAAATACCTAGAGCTCTTGCATCAACTTTTGAACTGGGTAGAACCGGTGCGCTCTCAGCTGTAATGATTGTAGGAATTTTTATATTAGTTATCCTTACAGTATTATTTATTGTTTTTTTTGAAAGAGCTATGCGTAAGATATTAATTAATTATCCAAAGAGACAAGTTGGAAATAAAATGTACGGTGGTGAGTCTTCTCATCTTCCACTTAAAATAAATACAGCTGGGGTTATACCAGCTATTTTTGCCTCTGCTCTATTGCTTCTGCCAATAACTATTTCAAACTTTGGTTTTGCTGAGTCTGACACATTTCTTAAAATTTCTTCAATGTTTACTCAAGGACAGCCTCTATATATGTTATTATATGCATCTGGTATTATATTTTTCTCTTTTTTTTATACATCGATTGTTTTTAATCCTAAAGAGACCGCTGAAAATTTAAGAAAATATGGTGGTTATATTCCTGGTATTAGACCCGGAGAAAGGACCGCTGAATATATTGAAACTATTTTAATAAGACTAACTACTGTTGGATCACTTTATTTAACTTTTGTTTGTTTAATGCCAGAGTTTTTAATTGCAAAATATCCAATACCTTTTTATTTAGGTGGAACATCAATATTGATTGTTGTGGTTGTTGCAATGGACACTGTCACACAGGTTCAAACTAGATTAATGAGTTCGCAGTATGAGTCATTAATAAAAAAAACAAAATTTGGTAAGTAATTAGATAAATGAATATTGTTATCTTTGGACCTCCCGGAGCAGGTAAAGGAACACAATCAAATTTTATCGTAAATAAATTTAATATGTTTCAACTATCGACTGGTGAACTTTTGAGAGCTGAAACTAAAAATAACACCGATTTCGGTAAAAAAATCTCATTAATTATTAATTCCGGTAATTTAGTTTCAGATGACATCGTGAGTAATTTAATTGAAAAATATATTTCAAACAGCCTATACAAGAATAAGTTTATTTTTGATGGATATCCTAGAAATTTAGCGCAAGCAAAAAATTTAGATTTCTTATTAAATAAGTACGAACAAAAAATTGATCTTGTTTTAAAATTATCTGTCAGTTTGGAAATTATTAAAGCAAGAATTATAGAGAGAAAATCTCTTGAAAAAAGAGCAGATGATAATGAAGAAATTGCGATAAAAAGATATAAAACGTATGAAGCGAATATTAAACCTGTGATAGATTTTTATAAACAAGCAAATTTATTAAGAGTAGTTAACGGAGAAGCTTCTATAATTGAAATTAACAGTGAAATAAGCGACATAATTGAGGCTATCTAGGGTTGACTTTAAATGATTTCACAATATAAATACGCAGGAAACTTAAATTCATTATATATATGGCTCGTATAGCAGGAATAAACATTCCACAAAATAAAGTTGTCAGTATAGCACTAACTTACATTCACGGCATAGGGTTGCATTCATCAAAAAAGATTTGTGAAAAATTAAATATACCTCAAACAACAAGAGTTAATGATTTAACGGAGGATCAAGTTCTCAAAATAAGAGAATTCATAGATGGAAATCATAAAGTAGAAGGTGATTTAAGAAGAGAAGTTTCCGTAAACATAAAAAGATTAGTTGACTTAGCTTGTTACAGAGGAACTCGTCATAAAAAAAAACTACCTGTAAGAGGTCAAAGAACTCAATGTAATGCAAGAACACGTAAAGGAAAAGCTATAGCAATTGCAGGAAAAAAACTTACACCACTTAAAAAATAAGATTTATGAATAAAAAAAATGAAAAAGTTGAAAAAAAACCTGAAGTAAAGAAAGTTGAAACTAAAAAGATAAGTACCTTTAAGAAAAAAAAGAAGGTGAAAAAAAACATTACTTCTGGAATAGCGTATGTATACTCCACATTTAATAATACAATAGTTTCGATAGCAGATGAGAACGGAAATGTAATTTCTTGGTCCTCTGCAGGCGCTAAAGGATTTAAAGGTTCTAGAAAATCTACTCCATATGCTGCACAAGTGGCAGCTGATGATGCTGGAGCAAAAGCTTTTGAACAAGGTTTAAGAACGTTAACGGTACAAGTTAAAGGACCTGGTTCAGGTAGAGAGACTGCCTTAAGATCTTTACAATCTAAAGGATTCAAAATTTTATCAATAAAGGATACTACACCAATGCCTCATAACGGTGCGAGACCGCCCAAAAGAAGGAGAGTATAAATGCAAACAACAACTAATATAATAGATAAAAATTGGAAAGCATTAATTAAACCAAATAAACTAGATATATCAAGCAACGAAGATAAGACAATTGCAAAAGTTATAGCTGAACCACTAGAAAAAGGTTTTGGTCAAACAATAGGAAATTCTTTAAGAAGAATACTATTATCATCTATACAGGGCGCTGCAGTTACAGCGATACAAATAGATGGAGTTCTCCATGAGTTCTCATCTATTAAAGGAGTTCGAGAGGATGTTACAGATATTGTTTTAAATGTAAAAAATTTAGCAATAAAATCATCTTCATCTAGTGCAAAAAAAATAATTTTAGATATAAAAGGACCTAAAGAAGTTAAAGCAAAAGATATTACTTTAGTTCCAGATATTGAAATTTTAAATCCAGAGCAAACTATTTGTAATTTAGACGAAAAAACTCATTTTCATATGGAATTAATGGTGAGCACAGGTAAAGGATATGTACAAGCTCCAAAAAACAAATCTGATGATACACCTTTAGGTCTAATTTCAATCGACTCTTTATTTAGTCCTGTAAAAAAAGTATCTTTTTCGGTAGAAAATACTAGGGCTGGAAGCGCTTTAGACTATGATAAATTGATTATGACCGTGGAAACAAATGGAACGGTAGATGCAGAAGATGCAATAGCTTACTCAGCAAGAATATTTCAAGATCAATTAGCAATGTTCGTTAATTTTGAAGATCCTCAAGAAATAGTCAAAGAGGTAAAGTCTGCCGAACCTGAATTTAATAGAAATCTATTAAAGAGAGTTGAAGAACTTGAACTATCTGTAAGATCAATGAATTGTCTGAAAAATGATAATATTATTTATATAGGAGACTTGGTACAAAAAACAGAGCCAGAAATGCTAAGAACTCCTAATTTTGGAAGAAAGTCCTTGAACGAAATTAAAGAAGTTTTAAACACAATGTCATTATACTTAGGAATGGAAATTCCAAACTGGCCCCCAGATAATATTGCAGAATTATCCAAAAAATTAGAGGAAAATAATTATTAATGAGACACGGTTTAGGTTATAGAAAATTAAATAAAACAAGCGAACATAGAAAAGCTTTATTTAAAAACATGCTTAATTCTCTTATTAAGTATGAACAAATCATCACTACACTTCCAAAGGCAAAAGAACTGAAACCTCAAATAGATAAAGTTATTACAATAGGAAAAGATAAAAATTTAAGTAGTAAAAAAAGATTATTTTCAAAACTTCAAGATAAAAAATCTGTAACCAAAGTATTTGAAGAATTATCTAAAAGATACAGCTCAAGAAAAGGTGGATATTCGAGAGTTTTAAAGGCTGGTTTTAGAACAGGTGACGATGCACCAATGGCTGTGATTGAATTAGTCGATCGAAACCCTGAGGCTAAAAAAGTTGATAAGCCAAAAAAAATTGAGACAAAAGATAAAAAAAAAGAAGTTCAACCAGAGCCTAAAGCAGCAAGTAAATAAATCAAGCTCTCATGCCTAAATCATACACTGTAGAAGATGACTATCATGACTCACGTATAGATAAATGGTTTAAAAATGAAATAATTAACCTACCGCACTCCTTATTAGAAAAAATACTAAGACAAAATAAAGTTAAAGTTAATAAAAAAAAAACTAAATCATCTTATAGACTTAAGGTAGGCGATTTGATTGAGATTTACGATATTTCCAAATTAAAACCAGTAGACAAAAAAGAAAAGATTAAATATTTACCCAAAAAAAAGGAAATCGGTTCCTATGATGATTATGTAATAGAAGATAATGAAAATTTTATAGTAATAAATAAACCAACAGGTATACCTGTTCAATCAGGCACAAAATCATTTAAAAATATTATAGATATATTAAAAAATACGAAATACTTTGAAAATTCAAAACCTTTTATTGTTCATAGACTAGATAAAGAGACTTCGGGAGTTTTAATAATTGCTAAAAATAGAAAATATGCTCAATTATTTACTTCACTTTTTAGGATAAGGAAAATTCATAAAACATATCTAGCGATAGTTTATGGAAAAGTTGACAAGTCTATAAAAGTGATGAAAGATGATTTAATTTATTACGATGATAATAAGAAAATTTCACAAAAAGCTGTATCAAATCTTAAAATTATTAAGACGAACGAGGATTATTCATATTTAGAGTTGAACCCAATCACTGGAAGAAAGCATCAATTAAGAAAACAATTACTTAATATTGGATGTCCAATCATAGGAGATGATAAGTATTTTTTAACTGATAGAAAAAGAATAAAGATTAAAAATCTTATGTTGCATGCATACAAAATAAAATTTATGATTAATAATATTCAATATAACTTTAAAGCAAAATACAACAATCTATTCGAGGATTTTCTTAAAAAAAATATCTAAATATTATTTATATTTTTAACAAAAATATTTGCTAAATTATTTTCAAATTTTTTAGGTTTGACTGAAATTAACTTTAATATGGAAGTAACCTTTTTATTATCCAAGCCACAAGGTATAATTTTCAAATATTGATTTAAATTATTTGAAATATTTATTGAACAACCATGATAGGCCACCCATCTAGATACTCTAATGCCTATTGCAGCAATTTTTTTATCTTTAACCCATATGCCTATATTTTTCTTATCGCTTTTGGATTGAATTTTATAATTTTTTAAAAATTGTATAATACTTTTTTCTATTGAATTTATTAATTTTCTTATATCCTTCTTTCTTTTGTTCAAATCGATTACAAAGTAAATAATTTTTTGTCCAGGGTTATGTAATGTAATTTTCCCTCCTCTATTTGATTTTACTATTTTAATTTTTTTATCTATTATCTCTCTTTTGTTGAAACTCACCCCTGCAGTAAAAGTAGTTGGGTGTTCTAGGATCCACAATAATTCTCTATTTGTACCATTTTTTACTTCTTCAACTCTTTTATTGAGATAAAGCATTGCCTTTTTATAGGGTATACGTTTTTTGCTAATTTTAATTTCTATACTCATTTAATTTGAATTTTATCATTATATAGACTATTAGTCTCAAAAAAACTTTAAGAGGTATATATGGCTTTACCAAAATCAAAAGAAGCAAAAAAAGTCAATTTGGATTTTAATAAAGAATTTATCAATACTTTCACTCAAAATATTGAGAATAGAAACGTTGAATTTATCAATCAAACGTTAAAAGATTTGCATGAAGCTGATGTTGCTAATTTAATTGAAAATTTAGATCCTAATACAAGAAATAAATTAATTGAAATTGAATCGTTTAATATTGATCCAGAAATATTTATTGAATTAAACGAGTCGATTCAAAGTGAAGTTTTACAATTACTTTCAATAGACTCTCTTATTAAATTAATAAAACGATTAGAGTCTGATAATGCTATTAAAATTCTTGAAAACTTATCAAAAGAAACAAAAGAAAAAGTTTTAGAAAAACTTCCCCCAAAAGACAAATTTTTACTACAAGAGGGATTAAGTTACCCTGAGGACTCTGCAGCAAGAATAATGCAAAGAGAATTTACAGCGGTACCAAGTAATTGGACTGTAGGGCAAACAATAGATTATTTAAGAGAAGATAAAGACTTACCTGAAGAATTCTTGGAGATATTTATTGTAGATAATGATTTTAAACCAATCGGAACTGTTCCTTCATCAAGAGTACTAAGAACATCTAGAGATTTAAAAATGAACTCAATAATGAGAGAAATGCCAGTTTTAATTTCAGTTAATATGGATAAAGAAGAAGTTGGTCTTACTTTTGAAAATTACAACTTAGTCTCTGCAGGAGTAGTAAATAAAGAAAATAAATTAGTTGGTATGATTACAGCTGATGATGTTGTAACTGTTGTTCAAGAAGAAGCTGAAGAAGATGCTTTGCGATTAGCAGGTGTTGGTGATGAAGAAATCACTGATAGTGTTATGCTAAAAACAAAAAGAAGATTTAATTGGTTATTATTAAATCTATTTACAGCTTTACTTGCTACTTGGGTTATAAGTTTCTTTGGTGCTTCAATTGAACAAATGGTAGCTTTAGCTTTTCTAATGCCAATAGTTGCTTCAATGGGAGGAAATGCTGGGATGCAGACTTTAGCAGTTACGATAAGAGCAATAGCTACAAAAGAATTATCAAAAAGTAATTTCAATAGAGTAGTCGGTAAAGAATTTTTAATAGGTATTTTAAATGGAATAATTTTTGCAATAATAACTGCAATAATAGTTCAATTATGGTTTAAAGAACTGAGTCTTTCGCTATTGATTGGTATTTCAATGGTCTTGAATATGATTGTTGCAGGATTATTTGGTATTTTAGTTCCCGTATCATTAAAAAAATTAAATATTGATCCAGCTTTGGCATCAAGCGTTTTTGTAACAACAATTACAGATGTAATTGGATTTCTTTCTTTCCTAGGCTTAGGGTCCTTTTATTTTTTAAATTAGATATTATCGATAAGTCTTATATTTTTAATGTAGTAGGCAATAAATAAATTAAATTGTTTACTTCGTTTTTTTATTAATTTAAAATTCTTAATGTTATAATTTTCTAAATAATCTATTTTACTAGCTCCTAAATCTATCAAGTCTTTTTTTATTTTACTTATATTAAAAAAACTATAATCTTTTTTTATCTTTTTCTTTAATTTACGTAAATAATGATAAATATTAGATGCGATTTTCATTTGATTTTTATCAAGTCTTGAATTTCTTGAAGAGCAAGCTATGCCATTAATTTCTCTTATTGTGTTGCATTCAATTATTTTAGATTTAATCTTTCTTTTTTCGATGTGTTTTTTAATTAGGAATAGTTGCTGATAATCTTTTTTCCCTAAAAAGATATATCTTGGTTTAATTATATCTATAAATCTGTTAACTACATTTAAAACGCCTTCAAAATGACCTTTTCTAAATTTACCACATAATTTTTTTGAGAATTTATCTAAGAAAATTTTGTTCTTAGGCCTAAACCCGTATATGTCCTTAAATCTTGGAATATATAAATAATCAATCTTTAATCTCTTAAGCAGTTTTATGTCCCTTTTTGTATTTCTAGGATAAGACCTAAAATCACTTTTTTTATTGAATTGTTTAGGATTCACAAAAATAGAGACTAAAGTTTTAAACTTTGATTTTTTAGCTTGTTTGATCAATGAGATATGTCCTTTATGTAATCCACCCATTGTAGGTACAAATGATGTCCCTTTAGTTTTTAAAATCTCTTTTTGAAGGGTATGTTTATTTTTAAATATTTTCATTTCTATAAACCAATGATAATAACTATTATAAGAATCATATGATAAAACAAGCTATTATTCCATTAGCAGGTTTAGGAACTAGAATGCTTCCTCTAACAAGCGTAACGCCAAAAGAGTTAATGCCTATCAATGGTAAACCAAATTTACAATATATATTAGAAGAATGTATTGATGCTGGTGTAAAGGAATTCATCTTTATAATTTCAAAAAAAAAATTATTAATAAAAAAATATTTTTTTAACGATAATTTTTATAAAAAAATAATTAAAAAGAAAAAAGATAAAAGACTAATTGAAGAGTTTAAAAAAATAAAAAGATATCAAAAAATGATTAAATTTGTTTATCAGAATAAACCAAAAGGTACTGGTGATGCAGTTTTAAAATGCCAAAAATATATAAAAAGCAAATACTTTTTAATGCTTTTACCTGATGATTTAATAATTAAAAATAATTGTTCTAAAGAAATGATAAGATTACATAAAAAAACTAATGGATCTATAATTGCCACAAAAAGAGTAGAGAGAAAAACTGTATCAAGATGGGGAATTTTATCAATTAAAAATAAAAGAAAAAGACATTTTCAAATTAAAGATGTTGTAGAGAAACCTAACATCAAAAAAGCGCCATCAAATTTCGCAATTATAGGTAGATACATATTACCAACAAAAATCTTTACTGAAATAAAGAAATTAAAACCTGGTCAAGGAGGAGAGATACATATTACTGACGCAATTAGAAGTTTAATTAAAAAAGAAAATAAATTTTATGGAAATATTTTTAAAGGTAAGTATTTAGATTGTGGAACTTTAAGTGGGTATATTAATTCAGGAATACAAATATCTAAGGAAAAATAAATGAAACTATGTATGATAGGAACTGGTTACGTTGGCTTAGTAAGCGGTGTTTGCTTTGCTGATATAGGAAATCAAGTTATCTGCGTTGATAAAGATAAAAATAAAATAGATAAGCTTAACTCTGGAATTTCTCCAATCTATGAACCAGGATTAGATGAATTAATAAAAAAAAATTTTCTAGCTAAACGCCTCTCCTTCACAACAGATATTAATAAAGCTATTAGCATATCAGATATAATATTTATATGTGTAGGAACTCCTACACAAAAAGGATCAATTAAAGTTGATTTATCTTTTGTTTATAAATGTGCAAAAGAAATATTAAAATATTCAAAAAGAAAAAAGATTATCATTACCAAGTCTACAGTTCCAGTAGGAACAGGTGATGAAATTGAAAAAATTCTAAAAAAAAAGAAAAAACTTTTAACAGTAATTTCTAATCCTGAATTCTTAAGAGAAGGTGAAGCAATACGTGATTTCAGATATCCTGATAGGATCGTAATAGGATCTAATGAAAGAAAAGCTATTAATACGATGAGAAAACTTTATATCCCCTTAATTAACAAAGGCGCAAAATTTTTTACTACTTCAAGAAGAGGAGCCGAATTAATAAAATATGCATCGAATGCTTTTCTTGCAACCAAAATTACTTTCATTAATGAACTTGCTAACCTTTGTGAAAAGTCTGGAGTAAATATCGAGGATATTTCATTAGGTATGGGTTCTGATAGTAGAATAGGTGGTAGGTTTTTACGTGCTGGCCCAGCTTATGGTGGATCATGTTTTCCAAAGGATACCAAAGGTCTTGTTTCAGCCGCAGAGAAATTTAAAATAAATTTATCTGTTGTAAAATCAGTAATTAAATCTAATCAACAAAGAGTAAATTTACTCACAAAAAGAGTTCATAAAATTTTAGGATCAAATTTAAAAAATAAAAAAATTTCTTTTTTAGGTGTTACATTTAAACCAAATACCGATGATATGAGAGATTCGACTAGTCTGAAAATGATACCATATCTATGCAAAAAAGGAGCAAAAGTTAATTATTATGATCCCTCTGGAGAAAAAAAAGAATTAAGAAAAATTAAAAACTGCAATTACAGAAACAATATAAAATCCAATTGTAATGGGACAGATTTAGTAGTTTTACTCACTGAATGGGACGAATTCAAATCAATAAATTTTAAAAAGATTGTTAAAAATAGAAAATTTAAAGTTTACGATCTAAGAAATCTTTATTCTGCTGAAGAAATGAAAAAAAATAAGATCAAATACTACTCTGTTGGCAGACCTAATGCTAATTAAGTTCAAAGATAGCATCAACTTCTACCGCAACTCCTAAAGGCAAACTATTTACACTTACTGCAGCTCTTGTGTGTTCACCTTTTTTATCAAAAATTTTAGCTATAATATCTGAAGCGCCATTTATAATTTTTGGTTGATCTTTAAAATTATCAGTTGAATTGACATAACCTGTTAATTTTATACAAGATTTAACTTTATTTAAATCTCCCTTACAGGCATTTTTAACATGTGCAACAATACTTAAACCACACCTCTCGGCGGCTTTATAACCTTTATTTAAATCTAAATCTTTTCCAATTTTACCTGTTATAAGATTTGCATTTTCATCGATAGATATTTGACCAGAAATATATAATAGTTTCCCAACAATTTTTGTGGCAACATAGGATCCTACTGGTGCTTTTGGCTCAGGTAATTTTATATTTAAACTTTTGATTTTGTTATCTATGTCGCTCATTTTCTTTTTCCTTTTTTTTTTGTTTTATCGTATTCTTTTCTTTTTTCAATTAATATAAGCGCTTCCTCCATTGTAAGGTCGTTTGGGTCTTTTTCTTCTGGGATAGTTGCATTTAGAGATTTATATTTTATATATGGTCCATATTGACCTTTCATGATTCTTACTGGTTTTTTATCCTCTGGATGTTCACCAAGGTCTTTTATTAATGAAGAGGAAATTCTTCCCGGCTTAGCCTCAGCAATCAATGTTATTGCTCTATTAATTCCAATAGAAAAAAGATCCTCTACATTTTCAAGTCTCGCAGATTTATTCTCACATTTCAGGTAAGGACCAAATCTTCCAGAATTTAATGTAATATCCTGTCCGTTATCAGGGTGTTGCCCTAATACTTTAGGTAGAGAGCATAAATATTTTGCTTTGTCTAAATCAACACTGTCTACATCTATACCTTTTGGAATTGATACATTTTTAAGATGTTCATTCTCATTTTTTTTCTTTCTACCTTTTTTCTTTTTTGTCTCTAATTCTTCTTTTTCTTTTTCATATTGCAAGTAAGGACCGAATCTACCATTCTTTAAATATATATCTTTACCTTTTTCATTTTGACCCAGTAATTTAGGTTCTGCTAAATTATATTGAGCTGCTGCTTTAGCTTTAGATAGAGGTCTCGTAAATTTACAATCCGGATAATTTGAGCATCCAATAAAAGCACCACCTCTAAAACTATTCTTTAGACTTAGTTCTCCATTGGAACACAACTTGCACTTTCTATCAATCGCATCTTTATCATCTCTTTCAAAAATTAAAGCCCCTAAACTTTCATTTAACAAGTCTAATACTTCTCTAGTCCTTTTTTCTTTCACTTTTCCAACATTTTCATAAAAATCTTTCCAAAAATTATCTAAAACTTGAATCCATTCAATTTTACCACTAGTGATTTCATCTAGCTGATTTTCTAGGTCTGCAGTGAAATTATAATCTACGTATTTAGAGAATAATTTCTCTAAAAAAGCTGAAATTAACTTACCTCTATCAGTAGGATTAAATCTTTTATTAATTAATTCGACATAATTTCTAGTTGATAATACTGAGATAATACTAGCGTAAGTGGAGGGTCTACCTATGCCTAATTCCTCCATCTTTTTCACTAAACTAGCCTCAGAGTATCGTGGCGGCGGATCAGTGAAGTGTTGCTCATCATTTAGTTTAAGTATGCTAATTTCTTCACCAACTTTAACTTCAGGCAAAATATTCTTTGCATCTTCGTCAGTTTCTTGAACCTGATAAACTTTAAGAAATCCATCAAATTTAACTACTGAGCCGCTAGCTCTAAAATTAATTTTATTATCATTTGAAGAAATAATTATCGTATTTCTATCAAATTCCGCTGGGGTCATTTGTGACGATAAGGCTCTGCTCCAAATTAATTCATAGAGCTTAAATTGATCTGAATTTAAATATTTTTTGATATCAGAAGGTTTTCTACTTATATTAGTTGGTCTAATTGCTTCATGAGCTTCTTGAGCGTTCTTTGCTTTTTTTCCTGTATAACTATTTGGTACCTCTGGTAAATATTTATCACCATAATCATGAGTAATGAATTTTCTAAAATCATCAATTGCTTCTTTTGAAATATTTGTTCCATCAGTTCTCATATAAGTAATTAATCCAGTGGTTTCACCTTCGATATCTACTCCTTGATACAGTCGTTGTGCGATTTGCATTGTTCTGGAAGCTCCAAAACCAAATCGTCCTGAAGAAGTTTGTTGTAAGGTAGAAGTAGTAAAAGGGGCTAGGGGGTTACGTCTAAAAACTTTTGTGTTTACATCTGCAATTTTAAATTTTGTTTTATTGATTATATCAACTGCTTTTTGTATTTCTTCTTTATTTTTGAAAGAAAATTTTTCTATTTTTTCTCCATTAAATAAACTTAACTTTGAAAAAATATTTTTATTATTTTTATTTGTAAAGTCCGATGTAAGGGTCCAATATTCATCTGGTTTAAATAATTCTATTTCCTTTTCTCTTTCAGTAATAAGCTTTAAAGCCACAGATTGAACTCTTCCTGCTGATTTTGATCCAGGAAGTTTAGTCCAAAGAATTGGAGAGATATTAAAACCAACAAGATAATCTAATGCTCGTCTAGCCAAGTAAGCTTCGACTAAAGGTAAGTGGATTTGTCTAGGGTTTTTTATAGCATCAAGTATTGCTTTTTTAGTAATTTCATTAAAGACAACTCTTTCTAAATTTTTATCTTTGAGTAGTTTCTTTTTTTCTAAAACTTCTTTAACATGCCAAGCTATAGCTTCACCTTCACGATCTGGATCTGTTGCTAAAATAATTTTGTCTGAGTCTTCAGCTGCATTTGTAATTTCTTTTAAATATTTTTTTGAAAAAGAGTCAATTTCCCATTCCATTTGAAATTTATTCTCTGGGTCGACAGACCCATTTTTTGAAGGCAAATCTCTTATATGACCATAACTTGCTAAAACTAAATAATCTTTTCCTAAGTACTTATTTATTGTTTTTGCTTTAGCTGGACTTTCAACAATTACTAAGTTCATTAATTGTTTATTTTCAAAATTAAACGAGTTTGTCAAATTTATTATTGAAAAACTAGAAAAGACAGCACTTATAACTTAATTTTATTTTCTGTAGAACTTTTAAGTCTTAAAATATTTTCTTTGTGGGTAAAAAGAATCATTATGAAAAAAATAAAAAGTATTAGAATGTTATTATTTATTTCTAAAAAATATGCATAAAGAAAAACTATTAACGTAGAAATAATCGAAGACAATGATGCAAATCTAAATAATAATGATAAAGAAATCCATGATAAACCAAAAATTAAAAAAAATTTATAAGATAAAGCTAAAATTACTCCAAGGTAAGTTGCTACGCCTTTACCTCCCTTAAATTTTAACCAAATAGGAAAAATATGTCCAATGAAACAAATTAATGCAGCTAAAGATATTAAACTTTCAAAATACAACATTGTTATATAAACTGAAATGTACCCTTTAAACAAATCAAGAACTAATGTAGCTATCGCAAGAAATTTATTTCCAGTTCTAAGAACATTTGTAGTTCCTATATTTCCAGATCCAAATGTTCTTATATCTTTTTTTAGAAAAATTTTAGTTAATAGTAATCCAAATGGAATTGATCCCAGAAGGTACGAATAAACTGCTACAATAATTAAATTTGTATCCATTAATTTGAATATGCTATTTCACCATTAAGTAACGTCATTTTAACTTTACCTTGTAACTTTCTATTTTCAACTGCAGTATTTTTTGATTTTGATTTTAACTCTTCAGCTTTTACTACCCATGGTTTTTCTAAGTCAAATATACAAATATCTGCGTCCGATCCTTCTTTAAGCGTACCTTTATTTATTTTTAGTATCTTAGCTGGATTTATAGTTAAACATTCGATTATTTTTTCCAAAGGCAAAGATTTATTATGGTAAAGCTCTAAAGATAGGGACAGCAATGTCTCAATACCGATCGAACCAGTTGCTGCTTGTGCAAATGGAAGCCTTTTACTTTCTTCATCTTCAGGTATGTGATCTGATACAATTACATCTATGAGATCATTTTTTATACCTTCTATTAATGAAAGTCTATCATCCTCGCTTCTGAGAGGTGGAGATAGTTTTAAAAAAGTTCTGAATTCTCCTATATCATTTTGATTTAATGATAAATTGTTTATAGAAACTCCTGTACTGAATTTTATTCCATTAGATTTATTTTTTTTAATTACATTTATAGAATTTTTAGAGGAAATTTGATTAATGTGATATCTACATGGAAATTCACTTAACAAAGATAAATCCCTTTCAATAATAATCTTTTCAGCAATATCTGATACACCTTGTAATCCTAATCTCGTTGCTACTTCACCTTGATTAATGCAAGAATTTTTAGCTAATTCATAGTCCTCCACATGTTGCATAATCAGAACATCAATATCTGATGCGTAATTCATTATTCTGGACATCAATTCAGTATTTTGAATAGTTTTATTAACATCACTAAATCCTATAATTCCCCTTGATTTTAATAATCCAAATTCAGTCATTTGATTACCTTCCTTCTGTCTAGTAATCGAAGCGCATGGAAAAAGATTTACCTTAGCTTTATCCCTGCCTCTTCTGATTATAAAGTCCACCATAGATACATTGTCAATAATTGGCTTAGTATTTGGCATTGTTACAATGGAAGTTACTCCACCTGCCAAAGCTGCTTGGCTTAGTGTTCTAAAATTTTCTTTATACTCAAAGCCAGGCTCACCAACAAAAGCCTTCATATCAACTAATCCAGGAATAGCTATCAGGCCTTTCAAATCAATTTTTTCTGCTGCTCTAGATGAATTAGATTTTTTTCCAATTGATTTTATTTTTCCTTTTTCATCAATAACTATATTTCCTATCTCGTCCATTTTTTGAGATGGATCGATAATTCTTAAATTCATTAAAATTTTTTCTTTCATTTATTTACAGTATAATTTTAAACATGCCATCCTGACAGCTACACCTAATTCAACTTGTTCTTTTACCAGACTGACATTTATGTCATCTGCTAGTTTGGTATCAATTTCAACTCCTCTGTTCATTGGGCCAGGATGCATTAGCAAAGCATCTTTTTTTGCAAACTTAAGTTTTTCAGGAGTCAGTCCAAAAAATTCATAATATTCTCGCTTAGATGGAAGAAATGATCCTTGCATTCTTTCATTTTGTAATCTTAACATCATGACAATATCGCATCCATCTAATCCTTTTTTTATGTCTGTAAATGATTTTACTCCTAAGTTATCTATACCCGTAGGCATTAAAGTTTTTGGTGCAATGACATTTACTTCTGCACCTAACATATTCATTAAATAAATATTAGATCTAGCAACTCTTGAATGAAGAATATCTCCACAGATTGCAATTTTTAATCCCTCAATGCTACCTTTTCTATTAATAATTGTTAAAGCATCAAGTAAGGCTTGCGTAGGATGTTCTCTCCTTCCATCGCCAGCGTTTATTACTGTACAATTAACTTTCTGTGAAAGTAGATTTGGCGCGCCAGAGTCTTGATGTCTTATAACAATTATATCTGGATGCATCGCGTTCAATGTCATAGCAGTGTCAATTAATGTTTCACCTTTTTTTAATGCAGAGTTACCCATATTCATCGTCATCACATCTGCACCTAGTCTTTTCCCAGCCAAGTCAAATGAACTCTGTGTTCTCGTGGAAGGTTCAAAAAATAAGTTAATCTGAGTTTTTCCTCTTAGGACATCTAGTTTTTTAGAACTTCCTCTGTTTAGTTTTATGAAGGATTTTGCTTCTACTAAAATCTCTTTTGCTTCGATAACTGATAAATTTTGAATACCTAATAGATGTTTTGGAGTGTTTTTAATAGCTGAAACTTTTTTAGCAGTTGCCATTAAAATCAACTCTATAGGCCTTTTACTGTATTATATCAAGTATTTTTTTTATGATAATAATCAAGCACTCCTTGAAGTATAAATTGAGCAGAATTCTCGTCCAATTTCTTCACTTTTTTTGACGAATTTATTGCTAAATCATTAGATAGATTAAAGGCTCCCTGGCTAGATAGTCTCTCATCCCATAAAACGATATTTTCTGTAATATCTTTTGAAAGATTTTTAGCTAGATCTTTAGCTGATTGTGAAGAGGGCCCCTCCGTTCCATCCATATTAATTGGATTACCTACGACTATTCCATCAATGTCATACTCCTTAACAATTTTCTGAATTTGATTAACTAAGTCTCTATAATTTTCTTTAATAATTGTTGTGTATGGTGTAGCTACAATTTTATTTTCATCTGATATAGCTATTCCGATTCTCTTGCCACCGGGATCAATACCTATTAATCTTGATTTTTTCTTAGTTTTTTCAATAAATACGTCAATATCGAGCATGAAATTTACCTAATTTGTGATAAAACACATTTAAATTAACTTATTGCACAAATGTCCTTAGATAAAGAAAAAATTAAACATGTAGCTAAATTAGCTCGAATATCAGTTGATGAAGCTAAAGTAGATAGCTTAACCAAAGATTTAAATTCAATTTTTAAGTTTATTGAACAATTAAATGAATTGAATACTGATAAAGTTGAGCCATTAACATCGATTTTAAATCAGTCTTTGAGATCAAGGAAAGATGAAATCAGTGATGGTAAGATAAGAGAAAAAATTCTTAAAAATTCTCCTAAAAAAAATGAGGAGTTTTTTGTAGTTCCAAAGGTGGTTGAGTAATGAGTAATATAACAAATCAAAGTTTAAGTGAAATATTAGAAAGTATAAAATCTAAGAAAATATCCTCATTAGAACTTACGCAAGCATATATAAAGAACATTGAAAATGCAAAAAAACTAAATTCTTTTGTTACAACAACTTTTGATCAAGCACTAGATAATGCAAAAAAATTTGATAATAAACCTAATAACGAACAACTTCTTAGTGGAATTCCTTTAGCTGTAAAAGATTTATTTTGTACTGAAAATGTAAAAACGACAGCTGGAAGTAACATTTTAAATAATTTTATTCCTTCATATGAGTCAACTGTAACAAAAAATTTATGGAATAATGGAGCTTTTTTACTTGGAAAATTAAATTGCGATGAAT
Source organism: uncultured Pelagibacteraceae bacterium (assembly GCA_902569465.1). Taxonomy (GTDB): domain Bacteria; phylum Pseudomonadota; class Alphaproteobacteria; order Pelagibacterales; family Pelagibacteraceae; genus Pelagilacustribacter. Next base: position 21,313 of record CACFUE010000004.1, read on the forward strand.
TTGCAATGGGTTCATCTAATGAGACAAGTTTTTTTGGAAATGTAATCAATCCTGTTGGAGATCATTTAGTTCCAGGAGGCTCTTCAGGAGGATCCTCTTCGGCTTTAGCGGCAGATCTTACTCCCGCAACTATCGGTACAGATACAGGTGGGTCAATCAGACAGCCAGCTTCCTTTACTGGTACTGTAGGTCTTAAACCAACTTACGGTCTTTGTTCTAGATGGGGTATCGTTGCATTTGCTTCTTCATTAGATCAAGCAGGACCCATGACTAAAACAGTAAATGACTGTTCAATTATGCTAGAAGCGATGTCTGGTTTTGATGAAAAAGACTCTACTTCAATTAATAAAAAAAAAGAAACTTATTCAAAAAATTTAAAAGATAATATTAAAGGATTGAAAATTGGAATTCCAAAAGAATATCGAGTAGATAATATGCCAAAGGAAATTGATGAACTTTGGGAAAAAGGAAAAAAAATATTAAAAGATTTAGGCGCTCAGTTAATTGATATTTCATTACCACATACAAAATATGCTTTGCCTACTTACTATATAGTTGCTCCTGCAGAAGCTTCATCAAATTTAGCAAGATATGATGGTGTAAGATATGGCTACAGATCACAAAAAGGAAAAGATTTAATTGAAATGTATGAGAACACTAGATCAGAAGGATTTGGCGATGAAGTAAAGAGAAGAATATTAATAGGCACTTATGTTTTATCTTCAGGTTATTACGATGCTTATTATTTAAAAGCCCAAAAAGTTAGACAATTAATAAAAAAAGATTTCGATGAGTGTTTTATGAAAGTTGATGCTATTTTAACACCCTCAACACCAAGCTCAGCATTTAAGATAGGAGAAAAAACTAATGATCCTGTATCAATGTATTTAAACGATATTTTCACGGTGCCTGTAAATTTAGCTGGATTACCAGCCTTATCTCTACCTGCTGGATTAGATAAGCAAGGCTATCCACTTGGGTTGCAATTGATAGGTAAAGCTTTAGATGAACAAAAAATTCTTAATATTGGTTATGCATTCGAAAAAAATTGTGGTTATAAAAATGAAATTAAAAAGTGGTGGTCATGAGCAAAGAAAAATTTGATTATTTTGTCAAAGGGGAGAAAGGGAAGTATGAGGTAGTTATAGGTTTAGAAGTTCATGCTCAAGTCCTTTCTAATTCAAAACTTTTTTCAGGTTCCTCGACTAAATTTGGAGCTGATCCTAATAAACAAGTAAGTTTAATTGACTCTGCTTTTCCCGGAATGCTTCCGGTTATTAATGAGGAGTGTGTGAAACAAGCTGTAAGAACAGGCTTAGGTTTGAATGCAAAAATAAATAATTATTCGGTTTTTGATAGAAAAAATTATTTTTATGCCGATCTCCCCCAGGGCTATCAGATCTCCCAATATTAAAAAGATTTTAGAAATAGGAAGTTTTACAGGTTTTAGTGCTTTATCTATGGCCTTAGCCCTTCCATCTGATGGTCTTTTAATCAGTTTAGATAAAAGTTCTGAATTTAGTATTAAAGCTCAATCATTTTATAAAAAAGCAAATGAAAAAAAAATAAAGCAAATTATAAAACCTGCTATTGAAAGTCTAAAAGAATTGAAAGATTCAAGTCAAAAATTTGATTTAATTTTTATAGACGCTGATAAAGAAAATTATCTTAACTATTACGAAACATGTTTGGAACTTATTAATAAAAAAGGCCTAATCGTTATAGATAATGTTTTATGGCACGGAGAAGTAATAGATGACACGAAAAATGATAAATTTACTAATATTATTAGGGAATTCAATAAACACATCAAGAAAGATAGCAGAGTTGTAAAAAATATTATTCCAATAGGTGATGGATTTACAATTTGTATTAAAAAATAATGTATACAATTTTTGGTTTTTATAATTTTAAAAAGATTAAATTTCTGAAAAAATATAAATCTTTATTTCAAAAAGAAATTTTTAAAAACAATGTGAGGGGCACAATAATATTATCAGCAGAGGGTATAAATGGAACAATTGCAGGCAAAAAAAATGATATAAGCAAAATAATAAAGATTATAAAAAGACAATTTCGGTTGAAGGATTTTGATAGTAAGAATATTTCTAAGAGTCTTTTTCAACCATTCCACAAAGGTAAAATAAAAATCAAAAATGAAGTTGTTCCATTGGGTTTAAAAATAAACCCAAGTAATAAAAAACTTAATAAATATGTTTCTGGAAAGTCATGGAATAAACTTATTTCAAATAAAGAAACTTTAGTTATAGATGCTAGAAAACCATTTGAATATGATATGGGCACTTTTAGAAATTCTATAAATCCAAATATTCAAAATTTTAGAGATTTTCCAAAATATCTAAAAAAAGTTAATAAAGCTAAACCTGTAGCAATGTTTTGCACTGGAGGAATTAGGTGTGAAAAGGCTTCCATATTTTTAAAAAGGAAAGGTTTTAAAAATGTTTTTCAATTAAAAGGTGGAATACTTAATTATTTGAAAAAAACCGGAAGAAAAGACAGTCTATGGAAAGGAGAATGTTTTGTTTTTGATAATAGAGTATCTCTTAAACACAAATTAAAACAGGGAACCTACTCTGTATGCAGCGGATGTCGAATGACTTTTTCAATAAAAGATAAAAAATCTTACAAATATGAAGAAGGTGTTTCATGTCCAAGGTGTTATGACACACTCTCTAATTCACAAAAAACAAGATTTCGTATGAGGCAAAATCAAATTAACCTTGCTAAAAAAGCTGGAAGAAAGCATAAGTTTCAAAAGGAATTTTAATTATGGATTTGACTAAAGGTTCAATTTGGCAACTCTTAAGAAAAGTTACCATACCAGCAAGTACAGGATCTCTATTTCAAACTTTTTATAATCTAGTCGATACTTATTTTGCAGGTAGAATTTCACCAGAAGCGTTAGCAGCAATTGCAAAATCATGGCCAATATACTTTATAGCCATAGCTGTTGCTGTCGGTATTGGAGCCGGAACTACAGCTCTAATCAGTAATTCAATTGGAGCTAAAGAAGACAGGAAAGCATCAATGTACGTTGCTCAGTCAATAATATTAGCAATTGTAGTTTCAATTCTTGTAACTTTATTTGGCTTAAATTTTTCTGATGAACTTTTGAGAATTATGGGCTCTTCTGAAGAAAGTATAATTTTAACACGTGAATATTTAGATATTATTTTTTTTGGATCTATAGTTGTATTAGTTCAATTATCTTTGAATGGAACTTTAAATGCTCAGGGTGATACAAAAAGTTATAGAAATGTTTTAATTTTTACCTTTTTCTTAAATATTTTTTTAAATCCATTATTTATATTTGGTTATGGATTTATACCAGCATTTGGAATTGCTGGTTTAGCTATCGCTACAATAGTTTCTCAGTGTATTGGCTTAATATATTTAGCTAATAAAGTTTATTGCTGTAAATTAAAAAAATTCCTTTATCTAGAATGCTTTAAACCAAAAATTGATTACTTAAGCTCGCTTTTTAAACAATCAGTGCCAATAATGTTTACTATGTTGATGATAATGTTTGGGGTATTCAATATTTTCTATTTTGTTGGTCAGTTTGGAGAATTAGCTACAGCGGGTTATGGTACAGCAGTAAGAATAGAACAAGTTTTATTGTTACCGGTCATAGGATTAAATACTGCTGTTTTATCAATAGCAGGTCAAAATTTTGGGGCAAAAATGTATTTCAGAGTAAAAGAAGTATATGGAAAAGCTTTAATGTTTGGTTCTGGGTTTATGGTGTTGGCAGGCATATTTGTTTATCTAACCTCAGAAATAATAATCTCTTTTTTTACTAATGATTTAGAAGTTATTCGAAGAGGCTCACTTTACTTACAAGTTGCGGCTTTAATTGGGCCTGTGTATCCCGTCTTCTTTATTACCTCTGCATTATTTCAAGCACTCAAAAGACCAATTTTTAGTTTGTATATGACAATTCTTAGACTAACTTTAATTCCATTCATGTCACTCTGGTATGTAATAAATATTAGAAATGGTGAGTATCAAGATATTTTTTATACGATTTTGGTAACAAATTGGATGATGGGATTGGTTGTATTGACTTTTGTACCATTCTTCTTAAAGAGAGTATTTAGAATTTCTTTTAAAAAATTATTTGTATTCTAGTTTATTCTCTAATTTTCTTACAAAATAAGATACCACCAAGATAAGCACTAAATATTCCAGAATTAAAAAAGTATATATTTCTAAAGGCCTGTAGGTTGTTGTGACTAGCTCATTAGCTTTTCTTGTTAAATCCCCTATACCTATAATTGACACTAAAGAGGACATTTTTAAAACATAAACAAACTGATTTCCCATGGCCGGCAACACAACTTTGATCGCTTGTGGAAGAATTACCAATCTCATTTTTCTCCAAAAATCCATTCCTAATGACTCAGATACTTCATGTTGTCCTTTAGAAATAGAATTAATTCCAGCTCTAAAAATTTCTGCTTGAAAAGCACTCTCACTAATGGTCAAAGCTATTATTCCAGATACAAATGGCGAGAAACTTATTCCAATCATTATTGGAAGGCCATAATAAATCCAAAGAATTAAAACTAATAGAGGGATAGCTCTTACAATTTCTACGTATGTTATGTTAAAATAAGTTAAGAATTTATTATTTGATAACGAAGGTAAAGCAACTATCAAACCGATAATCATTGCTAGAATTATTGAAACTACTGAAATATAAATCGTAGTTGTAATCCCGCTAATTAAAAATTTTAGATTTGTTAAACCATCTATATTATCTGGACTTAGAATATACCAACCCCATTCATAGTTAGAACTACATCCTTGAAGCAAAAATAGAATAGAAATTATTTTTAAAAATTTCACTAGTTGACTATATTTGTAAATGGCAGGTATTGAAACTTAAATTATAAGCTTTTTAGATCGTACTTTGCTAGTAAAGTTTTAAAAAATCCAGATGATTGTTTTTTCTTTATCCAATTGCTAACGTAATCATTCCATACCTTGTCACCCTTTGGAACCATCATGGCTAAAAATGCTGGATTTTTTCCTCCATCAGGAACTATAGCTAATTGGGGATATTTAATAACTAGTTTGTTTGCTTCTGTAGAACTTGTAATATTTCCATCAGCTCTTCCTGCTAAAACTTCTTGGAAATCTCTCGCTGGAGCTTCAACTGATTGAAGTTTTGATTTTGGAAAAAATTCTTTTGCTTTTTCTTCCTGAGATGTACCTAACGTTGTAGCTATTGTAACACTACTATTATTTAAAGAATCCCAAGTTGAAAACTTTTTTAAATTCTTTTTTAAAACAAGTGGGACAGTTGCATACTTGTAATACGTAGCGGTAAAACCAGCCACTTCTGCTCTTTTTGGTGTTTTAGTTACACTTGTTGAAATATCGTATCTATCAGCTGTTATTCCCGCAACAATAGTTTTCCATTCTGCAGGCACAAATTTCACTTTTACTCCCAAATCTTTAGCTAATTCATTCATCACATCAATATCAAATCCTTTATACTTATTTGTTTTTGGATCTTTCATTGACATTGGATCCCAATCTCCTGTCGTGCCAACTCTTAACTCACCACTTTTTTTGATTGCATCTAATTTAGAAGCTGCTTGAGCGCTTGTTGTTACAAGTAACACTAACAATACTGAAAAAATTTTTTTAATCACATTATGTTCATAGCTAATCTCTCTCTTTTTTTCGATTTGCAATTTGACCCACTTAAACAATCTCTTGAAAAAGGGTTGACTAAAAGGCAGTTTATCAGTTATAAAGAACAAAACAAGAACATTTATGAAGTTAACAATACCTTATTATTTACATAAAGTGGGAGCGGGTTTTCCTTCTCCGGCAACAGATTATATTGAGGATGATATAGATTTAAATTCTCATCTCATAACAAATGCGCCAGCCACTTTCATCATTAGAGTACAGGGAAAATCAATGACTAATGTGGGCATATATGATGGGGATCTATTAATAGTAGATAAAAGTTTAAACCCAAAAAATTTTTCCACTGTTATAGCAAATATCAACGAAGAACTTGTAGTTAAAACTCTGGTTAAAAGTAAGGGTAACAACTACTTAACATCAGGTTCAAAAAATACATCAGATCGAATTAATTTAACAGATAATCCAGAAATAATAATTTGGGGAGTAGTAACATATGTCATACACAAACAGCAGTAGAAAAAAAGTTGCATTAATTGACTGTAATTCATTTTATGTTTCTTGTGAAAGATTATTTAATCCTAAAATACAAAATGTACCAGTCGTAGTGCTATCTAATAATGATGGATGTGTAATATCAAGATCTACTGAAGCAAAAAAACTTGGAATAAGAATGGGAGAACCATATTTTAAAGTTAAAGATTTGGTTAAAAAAAATAACGTTCAGATATTTTCTTCAAACTATGCATTATACGGTGACCTTTCTAGACGAGTGATGAAAGTTTTAAAAGGTTTTACTGATAAAATTGAAATCTATTCTATAGATGAAGCATTTTTAGATTTATCGCATATCAAAGATGAACAAGTTGAAGAATACGGAAAACAAATAAGAGAAAGAGTTTTAAAATGGACAGGAATACCAACGAGTGTAGGAATTTCAAATACAAAAACTTTAAGCAAGGTTGCCAATCATATAGCTAAAAAAAATAAAGCAGGAGTAATATTTTTAAAAGAAAACATTGATAATATATTAAAAGATTTTGATATTGCAGACGTATGGGGGGTAGGTAGACAATTGTCAAAACTATATATTAAAAATGGAATAAAAAATGCCTATAAATTAAAAAATATTTCAAATACATGGGTTAAAAAAAGCACAAATGTTTTGGGTGCGAAAACAGTAATGGAATTAAGAGGCATTCCTTGTATAGATTTAGAAACTGAAGAAACCAAAAGAAAAAGCTGTTGTGTGTCAAGATCATTTGGAAAAAAAGTAGAGAGTTTGGATAAATTAAAAGAGTCTATAACTACTCATTGCTTGAATGCAGCAGAAAAAATAAGAACAGATCACCAAACTACGAGAGCGGTTACGGTATTTATAAGAACAAGTCCATTTGATAAAAATAGAAAATATTATTCAAATTCCATTACTATCGAACTACCAGTGGCAACTAATAATAGTATTGAACTTGTAAAAACAGCTATTAGCGGCCTTAAAAAAATTTATAAATATGGTTATTTTTACCAAAAAGCAGGGATTATCTTATCAAAACTCAGAGATGCCTCTGAAAAAGAACTAAATTTATTAGCACCAATTTTAGAAAATAAATCTAAACCATTAATGAGGGCAATTGATTATACAAATGCAAAATATGGTCGAAACGCAATCAGTATAGCTGAAGCTGGTATAAGCAACGATTGGAAAATGAGAAGAGAACATTCATCTAGAATAGATACTGCTGCATTTGACTTCTTACCTAAAATAAATATATAATTTAAAAATGGGGTGTCTAAAAGACTGAGATCATACCCAAAGAACCTGACCGGTAATTCAGTAAGGGATAAATGGAAAACACATACTTACCAACACAAACAGCAATAATTATAACACTAGTAGTGGGAACTTTTTTTGTCGCTTTAGGTTATGTAAATTTAAAAAAAATCTCAGATAATAAAAGCCACATAATTGGCGATAGAAATGAGAGCATTTTTTCATTAACTACAAGTTTATCAGCATCTGCCTTAGGAGCTTGGATATTATTTGGTCCAGCCTCAGCAGCAACTTGGGGAGGAATGGGAGCAGTTATAGGATATGCAATTGGAACAGCTGCACCAATGTTATTTTTATTAAATTTTGGTCCAAAAATTAGGAAAGAATTTCCAAAGGGTATGTCTTTAACAGAATTAGTAAAAAGAAGATTTGGGACCAGGATTTTGAAGATGATATTAATCCTAATTTTATTTTATTTAACAATTTTCTTGATAGCCGAAGTCACAGCAATAGCATTTCTATTAAATTTGATTTCAAAGACTCCTTTATGGTTAACATCAGGGCTAACTTTAATTATATGCCTTTTGTACATATTAAGAGGTGGATTTAAGCTTTCAGTTATAACTGATAAATACCAATTTTTTATAATCTTGAGTATAATATTATTTTCTTTATTTTTCATTTTAGGAAATTTAGAAACTAATAGTTATGAATTAATAAAAAAGAATTCTCCAAAACTTTTAAGCACAAACAACCTCTTAAACTATACTGCAGGTCTAACATTTTTTATAGCTGTTGCAGCAACTAACTTATTTCATCAAGGCAATTGGCAACGCGTGTTTGCTGCAAAAAATAATTTAGTCTTAAAAAAAAGTTTAATTTATTCTTCAATAATTTCATTTTTAATTGTCTTATGGATGGGCTACACAGGACTTATATCTTTTTCAATAGACTCAAAGATTAATCCTGATTTAGCTTTTTTTAAATTAATATTTTTAAACAATAATATCATAATTGTAGTTTTTATTTTGATTTTAGCCTTAGCCTTAACTTTAAGTACAATCGACACATTAATAAATGCTATTTCAAGTTTAATAATCATCGATGGAAAAGAGATAAATAAATTTTTAAGTGGGAAAGAGATTAAATCTAAAACTAATAAAGTAATTCTTTTATTATGTATATTGGTTTTTATCTTTGCCTCTAAAGGATATAGTATCTTATACTTATTTTTATTTGCTGATCTTTTATGTTGCTCGGCCGTGTTTACAATTTTCTATGGTTTTTTTAAGAAAAAAATTAATATTAAGTTATCTCTCATATCAATAATCCTTGGTTTGATTTCAGGTTTACTGTTTTTTCCTAGTCAAGATTTTAAATCAAGTCTTTTAGTGGGTAAATTTCTACCATTAGAAAATTTTAGCTCAATTATTTCATCAAATTTACTATTTATATCATTTATTGTAGCGCTGACTGTGCCACTAATAATAATTACATTTTATTCTTTCCGTAATTCATTTAGATAAATCCATACAGCTACCCAGATAATTAAGAAACCAAAAAGCTTTTCCAAGGTAAGAGTTTCATCGAAATAATATATTCCTAAAATAAATTGAGATGTAGGTGTTAAAAATAAAATCATACTTGCCGGACCGATACCTATAATTTTAAAACCTAAAGTATACAAAAAGAGAGGCACCAATGTCATAAAGCCTGACCAAAATAAATAAAAAGATAAAAGAGGTTCTTTGTATGAAAAAATATTCAAGTTTAAATTAATTAGATACAAAAATAATGCAATTGCTATAGGTGAAATAAGTAATGTTTCAATTAAAAGGCCAATATCCGATGAAACTTTAATTTTTTTTCTTATCAATCCATAAATACTAAAAGTTATTGCAACAGTTAAACCAATCCAAGGTATTTCACCCAATTTTAATAAAAAATAAACTAATGAAACTAAAACTAGTATTACAGCTATAAATTGATTTCTATTAAGCTTTTCTCCTAAAAAAACTCTTCCTAAAAAAACACTTATTATTGGATAAATATAGTACCCTAAACTTGAGTCTAATAATCTATTAGTGCTTACAGCATAAAGCCAGGTTCCCCAATTTATGCTTACCAATAAACCTGATAAAAAAAGCAACAATTGATTTTTTCTCTTTTTGAAAATTTTAATAAATTCTGGCCACTTTTTATAAAAACTTGTTGTAAGGATCAAAAGGACTGCGGTCCAAATAGTTCTGTGAACAGTTAATTCAATAAATGATGCAAATGATACAAATTTGAAAAAAATTGTACCTACAACACCCCACCAAAGAGATGCAAAAGTAGCATAAAAAATTCCTGATAATTGTTTTTGTTGCATAACAAATTTGGTGCAATATAAGTTAATTTTCTTTATAAAGATACGTAAAGCTTGTGGTGAGATGGGTGAGTTGGTTTAAACCAGGAGTTTGCTAAACTTCCGTAGTATTTAACTATGCTACCGAGGGTTCGAATCCCTCTCTCACCGCCATTTAATTGAAATAACTATCAATTTGAACAGGTTCTTTTCTCAAAATATATTTATAAACGTTGATATTTTCTAAAACTCTTTGAACGTAATTTCTAGTTTCCTCAAATCTTATTTGCTCTATCCAATTGACGTAGGAAATTTGACCTTTAGAAGGATCTCCGTTAACTCTCCGCCAAGTTTTAACTCTGTTAGGGCCCGCGTTATACGCTGCAATTGCAAATGGATAAACTCCATTATAGTCATTAATTAATCCATTAAAATAATATGATCCAAGTTTAATATTATATTCAGGATCTGTGGTTAATCTACTCAAATTATATGGAAGCTTTGCTTGTTTAGCTACAATCTTAGCAGTATACTTCATTAGTTGCATCATTCCTCTAGCGCCAGCCCAACTATTAGCTTTCAAATCAAATTCACTTTCCTGTCTTATGATTGCTAAAATAACTTCTTGTTTAGGCATTTGCTTTTTATTAACTATTTTGGGTGTAGCAATTACTGGGTAGTTAAATTTATTAAAAAATCTTTTTTCGTAAGATGCTTTTTTTGAAATTTGGATTGCAAAATCATATCTTTCAACCGAAGTTGATAGTTCAGCTGCCAGAACTTCACTACCTTTTTCAATATTTAAATTTGCTAGATGTTTTAAAATATCTTTAGCGTACTGACTTGCATTTAATTCGTGTAACAAAATAACATGTTTTATTAATTTATTTTTTTTAAATTCTTTTTCATATTCTTTATCAAAAAAACTTTGATCAATTAATTCAAAATTTCCTCCAGGATTGATCTTATTAAATGCTAATTGACCATAATAAGTCATAGGATATTTCGCTGCCTCTGAAAAAAATCTGTTAGCTGTATCTTTTTCATTTAATTTTTCATATGACTCACCGAGCCAATAGGCTCCCCTGGCTAAACTTATTGGATAGCCAACATTGTTATAAAAATTTTTAAAATGATTTATTGCATATTCCGGGGAATTTAAAAAAGTTAAAGCTATCCAACCTGATAACCATTCAGCTTCAGCAAATGACGGGCCTGATGAAAGTGAGTGTTCACTGGCAACTTTATATGCTGTTTTATATCTCTTTTTATAAATTAAACTTCTTGTTACGCTCTCTCTTTGTTCCCACCATTTATCAGGTCTAACCATTTGAGACTCAGTTTTATTTGCATTTTGGTATAGAATTTCTAATGACCCTTCTAATCTTCCTCTTCTATTTCTCCACCTCAATCTATCAAACTCTAATCCTGGGTCTTTTTTTAAGTATTGAGGAACTTGAGCAATAGCATTATCTACTCCATATGAATTACTCATTAAGATTTGTCTAGCATTATACAAAGCTTTTTGATCTGAGGGTAAATATCTTAACATTCTTTTCAAATCCCAATATTTTTTTTCCCACGCTAAATGATCTGCTCTCTTTATATGATCTTCAGAGGTAAGAAATTTTTTAAATTTGGCTCTATAGTAACCCAAATCATTTTTACGTATTTGGGCATTAATCCATCCGTCTTTTACGAGATTATTGACTTTATCTAACTTACCTTGTTCTAAATAAGCTTCAGCTAATTTTATTTTTCCTAGACCTCCTAATGGAGGATACTTTTCAAACCAATTAATTATAGAAGTAGGAGAATTATTCCTTAAATATATTTTTTCCTCTGCAAGATACCTTATTCTATTAATTCTAGGATAATAATCATTTTGCTCTATAAATTTTTTATATTCGTTAAACGTAGCGCCATTTCTTGTCGTTTTTAAATACATCCATGTAATAAGTTTTCTGAATTCTGCATTTTTAACTTTTTGAGCACTTTTAAGAGCACTATTCCATTTTTTAGCTTTTATGAATTTGATAGTTTCTTTTGCTTTAGCAAAATCTTTTTTACCAAGAACTTTAGATGTTTCTATTTCTTTTGAGGAAACTTTGTAAGTAATTGGTTTCTTTTTTGGAAAAATAAAAGAAGAAATAATTTTTTCTTCTTCTTGTATTTTGTCTTTTAATTTTTTTGGTTTAACTTCTCCTTTTTCTATTTTATTTTGCGTTTTGCTTTCCTCATTTTTTTCTAATTGTGGTTTAGGAGCAGGTAGATTTTTGCTTATATTTACTTCTATTTGTTTTTGTGATTTTTTAAAAATCGATGGTTTTTTTTGAGGTAATAGGAAATTAGTTTCTGAATAAACAAGACCAATGTTTAAAATTAATAATAAAAATACTAGACTAATTAATCTATAAAGCATAAATATAAGGATATTTATCTTATATTGTTTTATGCTTAAAGGATCAATTGTTGCTTTAATTACCCCATTCAAAGATAATAATCTTGACGAAAATTCATATAGGAAATTAATTAATTATCACCTAAATAATGGAACTAATGGAATAGTTCCAGGAGGCACAACAGGTGAGTCGCCAACTTTATCTCATAGTGAACACAAAAAAATTATCGAAATATCCGTTAGCGAGTGCAAAGGCAAAATACCTGTTGTTGCTGGAACTGGTTCAAATTCAACAGAAGAGGCTGTTGATTTATCAAAATTTGCTGAAAAAGCTGGATCTGATGCCTTGTTAGTTGTGACACCATATTACAATAAACCTACTCAAGAAGGTTTATACCAACACTATAAAAAAATTAATGATAGTGTGGGCATACCAATTGTAATTTACAACATTCCATCTAGATCGGTTATTGATATGTCTGTTGATACGATGTCGAAATTA
>CACFUE010000005.1 GCA_902569465.1 uncultured Pelagibacteraceae bacterium
TCTATGATCATAAGATAGAGCAAGATACATAACCGGTCTTACTTCGATACTACCATTAATTGCTATTGGTCTCTCCACAATATTGTGCATACCTAAAACTGCTGACTGAGGGGGATTCAATATAGGTGTTGAAAGCATAGAACCATAAATGCCACCGTTAGTAATAGTAAATGTACCACCTTGTAAATCTTCTATGGTTATTTTACCATCTCTTGCCTTCTGTCCTAGTTGACCAATCTTTGTCTCTATTTCTGCAAATGACATCTCGTCTGTTTCTCTTAAAACAGGGACAACCAAGCCTTTTTCTGTACCCACGGCAATACTAATATTATAATAATTCTTATAAACGACTTCATCATTTTGAATTTCAGCGTTCACCGCTGGGTAATTCTTGAGACCAATAACACATGCTTTTACAAAGAAAGACATAAATCCAAGCTTTATTCCGTAATTCTTTTTAAACTCTTCTTTATACTGCTTTCTCATTGAAATAACTTCACTCATATCTACCTCATTAAACGTAGTTAACATTGCAGCATTTTCTTGAGCTTCTTTTAATCTTTTAGCAATTGTAAGTCTTAGCCTAGTCATTTTTACTCTTTCTTCTGGTCCATGTTTGATTTTTCTTTCTGACGGTGCTGGCCTTGATCCCATTAAACCCATTATATCTTCTTTTAAAATAATACCATTTTTGCCGGTTCCTCGAACTTTATTTAGATCTATATCTGCTTCATTAGCCATTTTTCTTGCTGCTGGCGAAACTTTAGTTTCTTGAAATTTTTTTAAGACTTTTTTCTCAATTTTTTCTTCATTATGAAAAGTATCAAGGATTAATGGCTCATCTTCAATTTTTTCTTCTTCAAGTTTTAATATAGGTTCACTTTTTGTTTTCTTAAGTTGCTTTTCTACACCGACAACTTTTTTTTCTTCATCAAATATTTTGGGTTCTTTTTTTGGCTGTTTTTTTGGAGGACTATAATTTTTAATTTCTTTGACTGGTTTAATATCTTGAGACGTATTATTGCTTATTGTTCCTAATAGGGACCCAACATTAACTGTTTCCCCCTCCTTAACATCAATTGAACCTAAAACTCCGTTGGATGGTGAAGGCACTTCAACATTAACTTTATCAGTTTCCAACTCTACTACTGGCTCATCAGCAGCAACTTTTTCTCCTTTGGATTTAAGCCATTTAGATACTGTTGCTTCAGTGACTGATTCTCCTAAAGTAGGAACTTTAATTTTTTCTGCCATTAGCTTTTAAGTATCTTTTCTAATATTTCTTTTTGTTGTGCAAGATGTTTATTTGCATTTCCAGTCGCAGTTGACGAAGATGCCTGTCTTCCTACGTATTTTACGTTGATATCTTTAAAATTGATCATTTCTAAAGTTCTATCAATATAATTTCGAACTGTATTCCACGCTCCCATATTTTTTGGTTCCTCTTGACACCAAATAAATTTTGCCTTTGTGTATTTTTTTAAAATATTAGCCAATGTTTTTGCTGGGAAAGGGTATAATTGCTCTAAACGTATAAAAATTACTTGATTATTTTTTATCTTTTCTCTTGCTTCGATTAAATCATAATAAATTTTTCCTGAGCACATAATTACTTTCTTAATTTTACTATCTTGTTTTAATTTTATTAAATTATTTTCATTTACATAAGCATCGTCCTCTAGGACTCTGTGAAAAGAACTTGTTGAGGAAAATTCTATAATATTTGAAATACATCTTTTATGTCTTAACAAAGATTTTGGTGTCATTATTATAAGAGGCTTTCTGAATTCCCTATGCATTTGCCTTCTTAAAACATGGAAGTAGTTTGATGGTGTGGTGCAATTTACAACTTGAATATTTTCTCCAGCACAAAGTTGAAGAAATCTTTCTAGTCTTGCTGAGGAATGCTCTGGTCCTTGTCCCTCATACCCGTGGGGTAACAACATTACTAAACCACTGGCTCGTCCCCACTTTGACTCGGATGAAGTGATAAATTGATCAATTATAACTTGCCCTCCATTTGCAAAATCTCCAAACTGTGCTTCCCATAAAACTAAAGTTTCAGGTTCAGATAAAGAATAACCAAATTCAAAACCTAGCACAGCAAGTTCAGATAATAAGCTATCTATGATTTCAAATTTTTTTTGTCCTTTCTCAATATTATTTACTGGGACATATCTGTCATGATTTTCTTGATTTCTTAAAATAGCATGTCTCTGACTGAAAGTTCCTCTACCTGAATCTTGTCCAGATAGTCTAACCGAAAATCCCTCGGTTAAAAGTGTGCCTATCGCTAAACTTTCTGCTGAAGACCAATCAACTTTTCCTGATAAGAGCATTTGATTTCTAAGTTCAAAAACTCGTTTCAGTGTTTTATGAGCGTTGAACTTTGATGGAATGCTAAATATTTTTTTTCCAATTTTTTTCAATTTATCTTTATTGACACCGCTTTTGCCTCTTTTGTCTTTCCCAAGACCTGGTTTAAACCTGGACCATGCTCCATCAAACCACTTTAATTCAGACTTATAGTTTTTAGACGTTTCAAATTCTTTTTCCAAAAAACTTTTAAACCCATTTTTTTCTGCTTGAAGTTTCTCACTAGAGGTTAATCCTTCATCAGAGAGTTTCTTTCCATACAGCGAGAGAGTAGTAGGGTGTGATTTAATTTTTTTATACATTATTGGTTGAGTGAAAGAGGGCTCATCACCTTCATTGTGACCAAATCGTCTGTAACAAACCATATCAATAACCACATCTCTATTAAACTTTTGTCTGTATTCTGTTGCAATTTTTGCACAGTGAACAACAGCTTCTGGGTCATCTCCATTTACATGAAAAATTGGAGCTTGTGCAGTTTTTGCTACATCTGATGGATAAGGAGAGGATCTAGCAAATCTTGGTGCAGTTGTGAAACCTATTTGATTGTTTACTATTATGTGTATTGTGCCTCCAATATTATGTCCTGGAAGACCAGACATTGCAAAACACTCAGCAACAATTCCTTGGCCTGCAAATGCTGCGTCACCGTGCATTAAAACTGGAATTACTTTTTTTCTTTCTTTATCTTTATGAAAAAACTGTTTAGCTCTTACTTGCCCTAACACTACAGGATTTACTGCCTCTAAATGAGACGGATTATCTGTTAAACTTATATGGACTAAATTTCCATCAAATTCTCTATTTGAAGATGCGCCAAGATGATACTTAACATCTCCTTCAAAATCCTTACTTGCGCTAACTGATTTTCCAAAAAATTCACTAAAAATAGCCCTGAAAGGTTTACCCATTACATTAGCTAAAACATTTAATCTTCCTCTATGCGGCATACCAATTTTAATTTCTTTGGCACCAAGATTTCCACCTCGTTTTATTATTTGTTCTAATGCTGGAATTAGAGATTCGCCCCCGTCTAATCCAAATCGTTTGGTTCCAACAAATTTTACGTGTAAATACTTTTCGAACCCCTCTGCTTGAACTATTTTATTTAAAATAGCTTTTTTGCCATTAGCCGTAAAGGATATATCTTTTTCTGGTCCCTCAATTCTATCTCTTATCCATGCTTTTTCTTCTGGATCTCCCATATGCATAAATTCATATCCGATTGTAGAACAATAAGTTTTTTTTAAAATATTTAGTATTTGATTTAGATCGGCATATTGAAGTCCTAAGACACCATCTAAAAAAATCTTTCTATTAAAATCGTTTTTTGTAAACCCGTAAGTTTCGGGTTTTAATTCTAAATGTTCTTTTTTTAATTGAATTGATAATGGATCTAAATTTGCTATTAAATGGCCTCTAATTCTATATGCTCTGATTAACATAATTGCTCGAACAGAATCTTTTGAAGCTTCTTTAACTGTATCTAAATTTATATCAATATTGGATAATTCTTTTTTATTAATTGATTGAACATTTTTTATTTTTTTTATCTTCTTTAATGGTGACCAGCTAGGTCCTTTTAAATCATTAAAAATAAGTTTCTCATCCTCACTTAATCCATCAAAAAATTTTTTCCAACTACCAGGCAGAGAGCCAGGATCTGACAAATAGTCTAAATATAATTTATTTATAAATTCAGAATTTATTCCTGATAAAAAAGACGTTTTTTTAAATGTTATATTATTATCTGAGGATGACATTAATAAATTATCTTAACACAATTTTTCAAAAATCAACTATTAAGTTTATCGAATAACGTTTTACCTATATCTGCTGGAGATTTAGATATAAGGATTCCTGCTGATTTCATAATTTCAATTTTATCTTCAGCCCCACCTTTTCCACCTGAAATAATGGCACCAGCATGACCCATTCTTCTCCCTGGTGGTGCAGTTAAACCAGCTATAAAGCCAACTATAGGTTTCTTTATTTTTTCTCTTTTAAGAAACTCTGCAGCCTCTTCCTCTGCTGAACCTCCAATCTCTCCAATCATTATTATTGACTTTGTTTCATCATCTTTTAAAAAAAGTTCCAAACAATCAATAAAATTAGTTCCATTAACTGGATCGCCTCCAATTCCAATACAAGTAGATTGTCCCATACCATTCATACTTGTTTGAGCTACTGCCTCATATGTTAAAGTACCCGATCTTGAGACTATACCTACTGAACCTTTTTTATGAATGCTGCCTGGCATAATTCCAATTTTGCATTCATCAGGAGTTATGATTCCAGGGCAATTCGGTCCAATTAATCTTGAATTACTTTTACTTAAAACTTTTTTTACCTTAATCATATCTAAAATTGGAATTCCTTCAGTGATACAAACTATAAGTTTTATTTTGGCATCTATTGCTTCTATTATTGCTGAAGCTGCAAACTTGGGAGGGACATATATCATAGTAGCTTCTGCGGAGGTTATTTCTTTTGCCTCCTGAACAGTGTTAAACACTGGAAGATTTAAATGTTTTTGCCCTCCTTTTTTTGGAGTTACTCCACCAACAAGATTAGTTCCATATTTTAAAGCTTGTTCTGAATGAAAAGATCCGTGTTTACCTGTAAAACCTTGGCAGATTACTTTTGTTTTTTTATTTACTAATACAGACATTAATCTATAGCCCCCACAATCTTTTTGGCTGCGTCATTCAAATCTGAAGCAGACAAGATTTTAAGATTTGATTTATCTAATATTTCTTTACCTTCTTTAAAATTCGTACCAGCTAAACGTACCACTAAAGGAACAGATAAATTCACTTGCTGAGCAGCTTCAACAACACCTTGAGCTAGAACATCACATCTCATTATTCCTCCAAATATATTAATAAGGATTCCTTTTACATTTTTGTCTGCAAGTATTAATTTAAAAGCAGCTGTTACCTTTTCTTTAGTGGCTCCACCTCCAACATCTAAGAAGTTTGCTGGTTCCTTACCATATAATTTAATAATATCCATGGTTGCCATGGCTAATCCTGCACCATTTACCATGCAACCTATCGAGCCATTTAATTTTATATATGCTAAATCATACTTGCTTGCCTCTATTTCTGTAGGATCTTCCTCGTTCAAATCTCTTAATTTTAAAATCTCCGGCCTTCTAAAAATAGCATTATCATCAAAGTTCATTTTAGCATCCAAACAAATTAGTTCTTGCTGCTGAGTAATTATAAGAGGATTTATTTCGATTAAATTTGCATCCTTTTCAATCATAATTTTATACATTGAACTTACTAGCTTTTTTGCAGTTTTTTTTTGTTGTTTATTAAAATTAAAAACTTTAATTATTTTTTCTATTTCTTCCTCATTTGGACCAAAAGCACTTAATTCTAATTTATTTGTTATTATCTTTTTAGGGTCTTCAGTAGCAATTTTTTCAATGTCCATTCCACCCTCTGTGCTACTAATAAAAGCAATTTTTGAGGACTCTCTATCTACTAAACATGATAAATAAAATTCTTTAGATATGTCAGAAGCCTCCTCAATATAAAGTCTTTTTACTTGCTTTCCCTCTGGGCCTGTTTGATGAGTAATAAGAATTTTACCCATCATTTTTTTTGCTTCCTCTTCTAAATTTTCAACATTTTTGACTAATTTTACTCCTCCAGCTTTACCTCGGCCGCCTGCATGAATTTGCGCTTTTAAAACAAATGATTTCTTATTTAATTTAGATATTTTATCCCTTATTTCATTTAAAGAAAAAACTACTATACCTCTGGAAACTGGAGCTCCGTACTCTCTTAAAATTTCTTTGGCTTGATGTTCATGAATATTCATTTTAGATTTAAAATACTGATATATTTAATATAGTTTTAATTTAATGAAATCAATTAACTTTTTCAAAGACAATTTTATTTATTTATTATTTACAATATATTTTTTTCTTGGCATCTTTTTGGTAAAGGATTATGGCATCACAGTCGACGAAGAATTTCACAGATACTCTGGATTATATTGGTTAAATTATATTGCAGAAATTGCACACTTGGATAATCTAAAACTTGAAGTTACACAAAAGTTAAATGAAATATCTGGGCACACTTTACCAAACCCAAAAGATTTTCCTTTTTACGGTGTCACTTTTGATTTACCTTTAGCTTTTTTAGAAATAATTTTTAAAATAGAAGATTCAAGAAATATATTTTTATTAAGACACTATTTTAATTTTTTTGTATTTTTTATTAGTTCAATTTACTTTTTTCTTCTTTTAAAAGATAGATTTAAAGATAATAAAATTTTATTTATAGGAATAATTTTATTTTTAACATCACCAAGAATTTTTGGTGATAGTTTTTACAATAACAAAGATATAATATTTTTATCTCTTGTGACTATAAATATTTATTATCTTTTCAAATTTTTTGATAATTCAAATTTAAATAATTTATTTTTGTTTTCACTTTTTTCTTCTTTAACATGTGCTACAAGAATAGTAGGTATTTTTTTACCGCTTTCGTTCATTATTTATATTTTTGTTTCAAAAGATCAAAATAGCAATTGGTCAAATATATTTAAAAAAATCATTACTTTTAATTTAATATTTTTTACATTTTTAATTTTATTTTGGCCTTATCTATGGGCTAATCCTATTTCTAACTTTTTTTTAAGTTTAAAAATCTTTTCCAGTTATCCTATTGAATTTAAAATGCTTTTTAATGGTCATTACATCAACTCGAAATTTTTACCATTAAATTATGTACCTATATGGATTTCAATTACCACGCCATTAATTACATTGTTCTTATTTTTGTTTGGTTATTTTATATTGTTAAAAAGATTCTTTATAAGATTGGTAAATATAAGAGTCTTAGCAACCTCAAATGATTTTTGGAAAAGTCAAACCGAAAAAAAAGATTTTTTTATATTTTTAAATTTTTCTGCAATCTTTTTTTATATTATTTTATCAAATACAGATTTGTATAATGGATGGCGCCATTTATATTTTTTGCACATTTTTTTATCTTATATAGCTTGTATAGGTGTTTATAAATTATTTCTTAATTTCAGAAAAATTAAGTATGTTTTATTAATTCTAACGATCCTTCCTTTAGCCAATCTTTATGGGATTATAAAATTTCATCCTTTTCAAAGTTTTTACTTTAACGAATTATTAATAAACTCAAAAAAAAAAGATTTTGAAGTAGATTATTGGGGACTCGCAGGAACAAAATTTTTAGAGGATTTGATAATAAATAATAAAAATTTGAATGATTTAAATTTAGCAGTTGCATCTTTTATTCCCCTCGAAAGGAGTTTAAAGATGATGAAAAATGTAAATAGATCGAAAATTAATATTGTAGGGCAAAATTATGAGATAGCAGACTATATTTTTCATAATAATATATCCGAAGTAGATAAATCTAAAAATAAGAAATATTCTATACCAGAAAATTTTAAATTAATTGATGAGTTTTATATTCAAGGCTTTATGATATATCAATTATTTAAAAAGATATGATGAAAATATTTATATATAAACTTTTAGCAATACTTGTCGGATTTTACATCATTTTTCAATTAACGATTGGTCTTGTCTTAAAAGATATTAAAAATTCTATTAGCAATTACTCTTCGGAGGAAAACATTTTATTTGTAAAAGAAAAAATAAGGGAAGAACTTAAAAATGGTTTGAGTAAAGATAAAATACTTTCTCCTGAGGATGCAAAATTAATTAAAAATTTTTATTTCAAAATAAAAAAAGAAATTGAAAACTCAAAGTAATTTAATTTGAAAAATATATTAATATTATTACCTCTTTATAACGACTGGAAATCATTAAATCATCTCTTAAATAAAATTAACAACCAATTTAAAAAAAAAAAATTAATTTTAAATATCGTTATTATTAACGATAATTCAACTGAGCGCGCGCATATAGAAAAGAACAAATTTAAATATTTAAATAAAATTCAAATAATAAACTTAAAAAGAAACTTTGGGAGCCAAAAAGCTATTTTTTTTGGTTTAAAAAAAATTGTCAATAAGATACCAAAATCAATCATCATTATTATGGACTCTGATGGAGAAGACGATCAATCAAAAATTAAAACGCTTATTTCTTATGTAAGAAAAAATCCTAGTTCTATTATTTTCGCCAAAAGATCAAAAAGGCTGGAAAATCCTTTTTTAAAAATTTTAAATTTTTTTAGACTCATCGTTACTTATATTTTTACTGGCAAATACATGAACATTGGGAATTTTAGTGCCTTTTGTAGTATTCACCTTAAAAAAATATTAAAAAATAACAATTTATCTTTAGCTTTTTGCAGTGGAGTTCTGAAAAACTTTAAAAATATTCAAACAGTGTCAATAGACAAGAAAAAAAGATACTTCGGAGTTTCAAGGGTAAACTTTTTATTTTTGATAAAGCACTCTGTAAATATTATTAGTGTTTTTTATAAAATAGTTTTTTTGAGAAGCTTTTTATTTTTTTTATTAATATTTATTATTTTCCCTAAAGTTGAAAATTTAATCTTTTTAATTGTGTTTTTTTTATTAATGAATTTAACATTTTTGTTTTTTTATTTATTCAATATTTATAGTAACAATATTTCAAATAATATTAAAAATGTTAAAAATGTTAAGAAATAATTAATTACAATTAGAAATATCAATTTTCAAAGTTAAGTTATTAATCCTATATTTTTTCGTACATTCGCTTTTTAAAATTTTTTCTAGATATTCAAGCTTGTTATTTCCAACCACATAAATAAAATTTATCTTTTGTTCCTCAATTTTCTGATTAAAAAATGATTTATAATTTTTGAAAAATTTATTATTTGAATTTGGCACGCTTAGGTCATCGTACCACTTATTAGGAGAAACTGTTTTTAAATCTGTTAACCAAGGTAAAATTTGATAGTCGGTAATAATTATTGTATTTTTTTTATTTTTTAATATCTCTTTTTTTGTTTGGTTTAATAAAATAAGTTCAGATTTTGGACTCTTACTATATTCAGGAGTAATCCATTTGAGCTTACTCAATCTTTTGTCTAAATAAACCGCATCTTCAAAAATATCTAGGTTAACATTAGATAAATCCATAA
Organism: uncultured Pelagibacteraceae bacterium; assembly: GCA_902569465.1. GTDB lineage: Bacteria > Pseudomonadota > Alphaproteobacteria > Pelagibacterales > Pelagibacteraceae > Pelagilacustribacter. Next base: position 9,480 of record CACFUE010000005.1, read on the forward strand.
ATTTTTTTTCAACGTTAAAGCGTACATGAAATTTTATTGATGAAATTATTAATAAGAAGAACACAAAGAATATTAAATATTTTTTTTTAACATATAATTCTAAATAATAATGAGAAATTCCTAAATAAAATGGAATTAAAAAGAAAATAAGAATTTGATTTTTAGATAAAATTTGAGAATAAATAAAAACAAAAGCCGATAAAACTGTTGTGCATAAAATTAATACGTCCGTTTTTAGTTTCGAATTAATTTTTTTGGCTTTGAGTAAAAAGTAGAGACAGACAATTATTGGTATTAAAGAAAAGTAGATAAACTTAAATTGAAAAATGACATTTTGTATATCAAAATTAATATTGGAAAATCTTAAGTTGCCAATATTAATTGGATATAAAAAATATTGAGTTAATATATTGCTTATCGGGATTTTATTAATAAATATAATTGATAAAGTAATTGAGAAAAAAAGTGCAAATCCGCCAAATATGTAAGTAATGACTTTTCTAAATTTTTCTTTATTCAAGAAAAAATAGAAAAAAAGAATAATGAAATATAGGATTGTGAAATAAACCGAAGGTATTTGTTTTGATAAAAAAGATAGACCAAGTAAGAACGGAAAAAAGAACCATGCATAATAGTTATTTTTTTTTAGAGCTAAAATAAAAAACATTAACGAAATCAACGAAAGTATTGTTGCATGATGATCCATAAAAGGCGTGCCTACAGATGTATAAGCAAGTAAAGATGTGCTTAAAGCATATATAAACGAATAATTTTTATTCAATCCAATTTCATAAAAAAAGAAAAAAATTAATATCGAAACTAAAGAGTTGACCATTGAAGCATGTGCAACATAACTTTTCCAGCTTGTTCCAAATAAAAAGAAAAATATGTACTGAATATAGTCTAATAAAGGACCAGTAATTGACCAATAATCTTTAAATGGGTGATAACCATTTATTACGTTGTTTCCAGAATTAAATATTAAAAAACTATCTAATGGAAAAATACCTTTGAAACCTGAATAAAAATTGATGAAAAATGAAAATAAGAAAATTAAGGTTAGATAATATTTATTTACTGTTATAAAATTTGCAACTTTATTCAAGACTAGAATCTATTTTCTTTGCTGAATTAAATAAAGCTTTAACCGACTTTATAGAATTTTTAAAGTCGATTTCCTCTTCTTTTGTTAAGGAAATTTCAATTATTTTTTCAACACCGTTTTTACCAATTATTACTGGTACACCAGCGTACAAATTTTTAACTCCATATTCACCATTTAAGTATGCAGCACATGGTAATTGTTTTTTTAAGTCTTTTAAGTAACTTTCCGCCATCTCAATTCCAGAGGCAGCTGGAGCATAAAACGCAGATCCTTTTTCTAAATACTTAACTATTTCTGCTCCTCCTTTTTTCGTTCTATCAACTATTTCATCCAGTTTCTTTTTTTCAATTAATCCATCTTTAATTAGCTCATTAATTTTTCTACCGTCCACTTCGGTAGAACCCAACATTGCCACCATAGAATCTCCGTGTCCGCCTAGAACAAATGATTTTATTTTTTGAACTGGTACATTCAATTCTTGAGAAAGAAAATAAATAAATCTTGAAGAATCTAAAATTCCAGCCATTCCTACAACTTTATTTTTTGGTAAACCAGAGTATTTTTGTAAGGCCATTACTATCACATCTAGGGGGTTTGTTATACAAATGACAAAGGCATTAGGTGAAGTCTGTTTAATACTCTCACCAACTTGTTTGATAATTTTAAGATTTATCCCTAACAAATCGTCTCTTGTCATTCCTGGTTTTCGAGGAACACCTGCTGTAATAATTATTACATCAGAGTTTTTTGTATCTTCGTAATTACTTGTACCAGATAAACTTATGTTGAAACCATTTACTGGAGAAGATTGTGCAATATCTAAAGCTTTTCCTTTTGCTAAACCTTCAGCAACATCAAATAAAACTACGTCAGCAAGCCCCTTTAAAGCTATTAGATGAGCAAGAGTTCCACCAATTTGTCCAGCTCCAATTAAAGTAATTTTTTTTTTCATTTTATGCTTTATTTCATTGTTGGCATCACAAATTCTGGATCAGATCGGAGACCTGAAGGCCATTTAGAGGTAATAGTTTTTAATTTAGTGTAGAATCTTACACCTTCAGGGCCATGCATGTGTTGGTCTCCAAATAAAGATCTTTTCCAACCACCAAAACTATGAAATGCCATTGGCACGGGTATAGGAATGTTAATACCTACCATTCCAATCTGAGCCTTATTTGAGAAAGTTCTTCCAGAGTCTCCGTCTCTTGTAAAAATACTTACTCCATTACCAAATTCATGATCATTAACTAATTGTAGAGCTTCATCAAAATCTTTGACTCTTACCACAGATAAAACTGGACCGAATATTTCCTCTTTGTAAATTCTCATGCCTTTAGTTACGTGATCAAATAAACATCCTCCAATATAAAAACCATTTTCGTATCCTTGGATCTTAAAATTTCTTCCATCAACAATTAATTTGGCTCCTTCTTTTTCGCCAATGTCTACATAGCTCTGAACTTTTTTTAAATGCTCCTTTGTTACAAGCGGTCCCATTTCAGAAGTTTTATCCATACCAGGTCCAACTTTTAATGACTCTACTTTCTTTGCAAGTGATCTTACTAACTTATCACCTATACCGCCAACAGCTACAGCCACGGACTGAGCCATACATCTTTCTCCAGCAGATCCATATGCTGCACCCATTAAACCATTAACTGCTTGATCTAAGTCACAGTCAGGCATCACTACACAGTGATTTTTTGCACCTCCTAAAGCTTGAACTCTTTTCTCATTTTTAGCACAATTTTCATAAATATATTTTGCAATTGGGGTGGAACCAACAAAACTCATTGCAACAACATCTTTGTTATTAATTAGGGCGTCAACTGCCTCTTTATCCCCATTTACTACATTAAAAACACCATCGGGCAAACCAGCTTCTTTTAATAGCTCTGCTAATCTAATTGAGCATGAGGGATCTTTTTCAGACGGTTTTAATACAAAGGTATTTCCACATGCAATTGCCATTGGAAACATCCACATCGGAACCATTGCAGGAAAATTAAAAGGAGTTATTCCTGCACAAACGCCCAAAGGTTGTCTCAATGACCAACTATCAACATTTGAGCCAACATTTTCGGTAAACTCACCTTTTAACATCTGGGGTATACCGCAAGCATATTCTACTACCTCTAGTCCCCTAGTTAATGATCCTTTTGCATCTTCATAAACCTTTCCATGCTCTGAAACAATAATTTTTGTTAATTCATCTGAATTTTTTTCTATTAACTCTTTAAACTTAAACATGACTCTTGCTCTTTGAAGAGGAGGTTTGTTAGACCAAGTCTCAAAAGCTTTTTTTGCGTTTGAGACAGCATTATTTATATCTTCTAAATTACCTAATTTGACTTCAGCGCTTTGTTCTCCAGTCGCAGGATTAAAAACTTTCCCAGTCCTTTTTGACGAGCCAGAAAAACTTTTGCCACCAACAAAATGCTGAATTGTCTTCATGATGTTATTGAATAAATAAGCTTTTAGCTTGTTGCAAGCATTTTTTTTATTGAGCCTATCGCTTTTGCTGGATTAAGGCCTTTAGGACAAGAATTTGTACAATTCATAATAGTATGACATCTATATAATTTTAATTCATCTGCAACCTTCTTTAATCTCTCTTTTTTATCTCCATCTCTGCTATCATTAATCCAACGGTAAGCCTGCAAGAGAACCGCTGGGCCTAGATATTTATCTCCATTCCACCAATAACTAGGGCAAGAAGTAGAACAACAAGCGCACAAAATACATTCGTAATATCCGTCTAATTTTTCTCTATCTTTTTGAGACTGTTTAAGTTCTATCTTCTCCTCCCCAGTTTGATCCACTTTAAGCCAAGGCTGAATAGACTCATATTGTTTATATAAAGTTGTTAAGTCGCCGATAAGATCTTTTACAACCTTTAAATGAGGCAAAGGATAAACGTTTAAATCACCAGTTATATCAGTATGAGATTTTATACAAGCTAACCCATTTATTCCATCAATATTCATTGCGCACGAACCGCAAACACCATGGGCACAAGATCTTCTAAAAGTGAGGGATGGATCTATCTCATTTTTAATTTTGATTAAAATATCTAAAACTTTAGGGCCACAGTTATTCATGTCAACTTCGAATGTATCAACTCTTGGGTTTTTTCCTGTTGAAGGATCCCACCTATAGACGTTTACTTTCTTAATATTTTTTGAGTTAGTTTTATCTTTGAAATAATTTCCTACCTCAATTTTAGAATTTTGTGGCAGGTTAAATTGTGCCATTATTAGTAAACTCTCTCCTTCGGTGGAAAATACTGAACATCATTTGTAAGTGTTCTAGAGTGCACATCTCTATATTTTATCTTTACTTCTTTACCATTTTGCCAAGCTAATGTGTGCTTCATAAAGTTTTTATCATCTCTTTTTGTAAAATCTTCTCTAGCGTGCGCACCTCTACTTTCTTTTCGATTATAAGCTGAGTCCATTGTAGTTAATGCCTGACTTATAAGATTATCAAATTCCAAAGTTTCAACTAAATCCGTGTTAAACAACATAGATTTGTCTTTCACAGAAACATCGTTAATACCATCATAAGGTTTTCTGATTTGTTCGACTCCTTCTTTCAAAGTTTTTTCTGTTCTAAAAACTGCACATTTAGATTGCATTGTTTTTTGCATTTCTGTTCTAAGTTCTGAAGTTTTTGTAGAACCATTTGAATTTCTTATTTTATTAAATCTATCTAAGCATTTATCTGTTTCTAAATTCGAAACTTCTTCGTGAGCACTACCTGGTTTTACTAGTTCAACTGCTCTTTTAGCGGCAGCTCTTCCAAAAACTACCAAGTCGATTAAAGAATTCGATCCTAATCTATTTGCGCCGTGAACAGAGACACATGCTGCTTCGCCGATAGCCATAAGCCCAGGTACAGTCTTCTCTGAACCGTTAAGAGTCAAAACCTCTGCTTTATAGTTGGTAGGTATACCTCCCATATTATAATGTACAGTAGGTACAACAGGGATTGGTTCTTTACTTACATCAACATTTGCAAAAGTTTTAGCTGCTTCTGAAATACCTGGTAATCTCTCATCAATTACCTTTTTATCTATATGATCTAAATGAAGATTGATGTGATCTTTATTTTTTCCAACACCTCTTCCTTCATTTATCTCCATCTCCATTGATCTGCTTACTACATCTCTTGAAGCTAAATCTTTAGCATTAGGAGCATATCTTTCCATAAATCTTTCACCTTTGCCGTTTACTAAAAAACCACCTTCTCCTCTGACCCCTTCTGTTATTAAACATCCTACGCCATAAATTCCAGTTGGATGAAACTGGACAAACTCCATATCTTGTAATGGTAAGCCTGCTCGTAATACCATAGCATTACCATCGCCAGTACATGTATGAGCAGAGGTTGCTGAATAATAAACTTTTCCATATCCTCCTGTTGCTATAATCGTAATATGAGATCTAAATCTGTGTATTGTTCCATCTGTTAGATTCCATGCAATTACACCTTTACATTCTCCGTTCTTCATAATTAAATCTAGTGCAAAATACTCAATAAAAAATTCAGTATTTTGTTTTAGAGCTTGTCCGTAAAGAGTATGTAAAATTGCATGACCAGTTCTGTCTGCAGCTGCACAAGTTCGTTGGGCAGTTCCATTTCCATAATTTTTTGTCATTCCACCGAATGGCCTTTGATAAATTTTTCCATCATCCGTTCTACTAAAAGGAACTCCGTACCTTTCTAATTCCACCACTGCTCTTGGAGCCTCTTTACAGAGGTACTCGATTGCATCTTGATCTCCAAGCCAATCTGAGCCTTTCACGGTGTCATACATGTGCCATCTCCAATCATCTTCTCCCATGTTTCCTAAAGCAGCGGAGATACCACCTTGAGCAGCAGAAGTATGACTTCGAGTTGGAAATACTTTTGATATGCAGGCAGTTTTTAGACCAGATTCCGATAAACCCACAGCTGCTCTTAATCCGGAACCACCAGCTCCTAGAACAACAACGTCGTATTCATGATCTATAATTTTGTATGCGCTCATTTTTAAAGTTTATATACACCTAAAATAGTTAATAACGGAATTATTATAGCAAATAAATATAAAGCTTTATTTGCGACATTTTTGAATTTTTCTTCATGTAAATAATCCTCGAAAATCTCACTAATTGTCAAGGCTGAGAAAAAGAAAGCAATCACAACGAAAATTGAAAATAATATTTTTGATGGCTGCTCTGAAAAGAAAGTAGTAATTTGAGCATGATCTTTGTCATAGATAGAAACAAAATTGATCAAAAACCAAGTCATTAAAGGAAGCAAAATTAGAGAACTAATTTTTGTAAAAAGCCATTTTTTTGTGGAATTATGCATTTTAAAAAATATGTCTCCCTAGAATATAAAATAAAATTGTAAGTACAAAAGATCCAAATAAAGTTATCACACCAGTAATTTTAGCTATTTTTAAATCAAACCCATATCCTGCATCCCAAAATAAATGCCTTACCTCATTCAATATATGAAAACTAAATGTCCAACACAAAGAAATCACTAAAAATTTTCCAAAAATAGAATTCAAAAAAGTTTGAATAAATTGATAACTTGTTTGGCCAAGTAATAATGAGACAGACCAAAAACAAATAATTGTAATTGCAATAAAATTTATTACACCAACTATTCTATGAGTAATAGAAAGTAATGACGATATTTGCCATTTGTAAACTTGTAAATGAGGGCTTAGAGGATTATTATTTTGCATAATTAATTTATAAACTAAACTTTAGTATTTTTCATTAAACACTCTGCAATTTGTACAGTATTTAAAGCCGCTCCTTTTAACAAATTATCTGATACTACCCATAAATTTATTGCTTTAACGTTAGAATTATCTTTCCTGATTCGTGATATGTAAGTTGTATAATTTCCTTCAGCTTCTAGAGGGGTTATATATCCTCCATCATTTCTCTCATCAATAACTTTGCACCCAGGAGCATTTTCTAATATCCTAATAACGTTTTCGAAATCATAAAGATTATCAAATTCAATATTGATTGACTCTGAGTGTCCTGTTTTAACTGGAACCCTCACGCACGTAGCAGATACTTCAATTTCGTTATCCAAAATCTTTTTTGTTTCATTAGTCATTTTTAACTCTTCTTTGGTATAACCATCTTTATCAAAAGAATCGATATGCGGAATTAAATTAAAAGCAATTTGTTTTGTAAAATTTTTTGAACTTATTTTTTTCCCGTCTAGAAAATCTCTAGATTGGTCAAAAAGCTCGTCCATAGGATCCTTCCCTGCGCCTGAAACTGCTTGATACGTAGATACGATCACTCTTTTAATTTTGTATTCATCATGCAATGGTTTTAAAGGAAGAACCATTTGCATCGTCGAACAATTTGGATTTGAAATAATATTTTTATGTTTTTTCAATGCTTCTGAATTTACTTCTGGTACAACTAGTGGAACATCTTTTTGCATCCTATAATAACTAGAATTATCTATAACAATTGTTTGTTTTGCGGCTTTGGGCACCCATTCTTTTGCAATTTGACTGCCAGCTGCAAAAAAAGTAATTTGAGCTTTAGAAAAATCATAATTTTCTAAATTTTCAATTAAAATTTCTTTACCTCTAAATTTAATTTTTTTCCCTGTGCTTTTTTTTGAAGCTACAAGAAATAAACTATTGAGAGAAATATTCGATTTCTCTAATACTTCAATTGTTTTCCTTCCAACATTTCCTGATGCACCAATAATAGCAAAATTCATAATAGTTTATTTTATTTCAATTTTGCAATAATTGCATCACCCATATCTGTTGTGGAAACCTCTTTCATATTTTTAGACATTATATCTTTAGTTCTTAATCCCTCATTAAGAACTGCTTGAACTGCATTATCCAGCTGATCTGCCTCTTTCTCTAAATCTAAAGAATATCTTAATGCCATTGACAAGCTTAAAATAGTTGCGATGGGATTAGCAATATTTTTACCTTCAATATCTGGTGCAGAACCATGCACAGGTTCATAAAGTGATCTAATTCTTCCATTTTTGTCTTTAGCTCCTAGTGAAGCAGATGGTAGAAGACCCAATGAGCCTGTTAGCATTGCAGCCTCATCAGATAACATATCTCCAAATAAATTATCAGCTAATATTACATCAAACTGTTTAGGATTTCTTAAAAGTTGCATCGCACAATTATCAGCTAACATGTGATTTAATTCTACTTTTTTGAATTCTTTATCTTTTATTACTTGAACCTCTTCCCTCCATAAAACTCCGGCTTCCATAACATTAGATTTTTCACAAGAGGTTACTTTATTTCGTCTTTTTTTAGCCAGGTCAAAAGCCACTCTTGCTATTCTATGAATTTCAGATGTAGTGTAGGTATGTGTGTTAATACCTTTCCTTTGATTGTTCTCCATTGGCTCAATACCTCTTGGCTCACCAAAATAAATACCACCTGTTAATTCTCTTACTATCATAATATCTAAACCTGAGACTACCTCTGGTTTAAGAGTTGAAGAGTCAACAAGTTGTTTAAAGCAAATAGCTGGCCTTAAATTTGCAAATAATTTTAATTCTTTTCTAAGTTTTAAAAGTGCTCTCTCAGGTTTTTTGGAAAACTCTAAATTATCCCACTTTGGTCCCCCGCATGCTCCTAGAATTACTGCATCTGATTCTAGTGATTTGTAGAAAACTTCGTCCGTTATTGGAACTTTATTTGCATCAATAGATGCTCCTCCAATCAATTCCTGGCTTAAAACAAAATCCAAAGACCTTGTTTTATTCATCCACTCTAATATTTTTTTAACTTCAGCAATCACCTCAGGGCCAATGCCATCACCAGGTAAAAGCAAAATTTTCCTAGTTTTTATTGGCATTATTTAAGATCCAAGGTTTAGTATTATGTAATTTTTTCTCGTAATCACTTATTTGACTAATTTTTTCCATTGAAAGCGCAATATCATCTAGTCCTTCCATCAGGCATTTCTTTTTAAAAGCATCAACTTCAAACTTTGCTACTTTGTTCCCATACCTTACTACTTGATTATCTAGACTAACTTCAATTTCCTCTTTCCTTTTTGAGTATTCTGATAACTCAGTTACAATTTTCTCCTCTATCTTTACTGGCAGAATGCCATTTTTAAAACAGTTGTTGTAAAAAATATCTGCAAAGCTAGTGCTTATTACACACTTGATACCAAAGTCGGATAAAGCCCACGGGGCGTGCTCTCTAGATGATCCGCATCCAAAATTTTTTCCAGCTAAAAGAATTTTAGATTTATTGTAAGGTTCCATATTTAGAATAAAATCAGGATTCTTTTTTCCATTTTCATCATAACGCATTTCATAAAAAAGACTTTTTCCCAAACCTGTTCTCTTGATAGTTTTTAAAAACTGCTTTGGTATAATCATATCTGTATCAATGTTTTGTAATGATAAATATGAAGGTATTGATTTTAAATTATTGAATTTTTCCATTCTATATTTCCCTAACATCAGTTAAATGACCTTTAATAGCAGCCGCAATAGCCATCCCAGGGCTAACTAAATGCGTTCTGCCTCCACGACCTTGTCTACCTTCAAAATTTCTATTTGATGTTGATGCACATCTTTCTTTTGGTTTAAGTTGGTCAGGGTTCATACCCAAACACATCGAACATCCAGGTTCTCTCCACTCGAATCCTGCTTCTTTAAAAATTTTATCAATTCCCTCTTTTTCAGCTTGCTCTTTAACTAACCCAGAGCCTGGAACGACCATTGCGCTAACATTTTTAGCAATTTTTTTACCTTTTAAAAGATCAGCGGCTAATCTTAAATCCTCAATTCTTCCATTAGTACAGCTTCCTATGAAAATTTTATCTATTTTTATATCTGAAATTTTTGTATTTGCTTTTAACCCCATATAATCGAGAGATCTTTTCATGGCCATTTTTCTATCTTCGTTCTTCTCATTTTCAGGGTCTGGCACAACACCTGTCACTGGGGAAATATCTTGAGGAGAAGTTCCCCAAGTAACTAAAGGCTCTATATTTTTACCGTCAATATTTATCTCTTTATCAAATTTACAGTCTTTATCTGAATATAAAGTTTTCCAAAATTCTACGGCTTTTGTCCAATTTTCACCTTTAGGCGACATCGTTTTACCTTTTAAATAACTGAATGTTTTTTCATCTGGTGCAATTAAGCCTGCTCTTGCGCCTGCTTCAATGGTCATATTACAAACAGTCATTCTTTCCTCCATGCTTAGGCTTTTTATAACTTCTCCCGCAAATTCGATTACATATCCAGTTCCCCCTGCAGTTCCAATCGTGCCTATAATTTTTAAAATAACATCTTTCGCAGTAACTCCTTTTGGTAAATTGCCATTAACATTAATTCTTAAATTTTTAGATTTTTTTTGCATCAAAGTTTGCGTAGCAAGGACATGTTCGACCTCGGATGTTCCAATTCCAAACGCTAATGCACCAAAGGCTCCGTGAGTTGCAGTATGACTATCACCACAAACAATAACTGTTCCTGGTTGAGTAAAACCTTGTTCTGGACCTATGATATGGACTATACCTTGACGTTTGTCATTTACATCAAAAAGTTCTACTCCAAAGTCTTTGCAATTTTTTCTTAATGTTTCAACTTGTATCCGAGAGTCTTCGTCATTAATACCTTTCGACCTATCAGTTGTGGGAACATTATGATCAGGCACTGCAAGAGTTAGCTCAGGTCTTCTGACTTTTCTTTTTTGCAATCTAAGGCCTTCAAAAGCTTGGGGACTTGTAACTTCATGGACCAAATGTCTATCAACGTAAATCAATGAAGTCCCATCGCTCTGTTCGTGAACAAGATGGTTTTCCCATATCTTATCGTATAGAGTTTTAGACATTTAATTTTATTTTTTTTCGCTAGTTGACTTTTCAGCTTTAGACTCGACTTTTGGAGTTTCTTTTTTAACTTCTTCTAATTTAGTCTCTTGATTATCTGACTCAATTGGTTTCATTTTTGGCTCTTCAGGTTTTACTGAAATATCAACACCAATCTTTTTTTTAATTTTTTCAGCTATCCTCGCAGATTTTCCTTTTCTATCTCTAAGGTAATAAAGTTTCGCTCTTCTTACTTTTCCTGATCTAATTACTTTAATTGTATCTACATTAGGGCTATATAGTGCGAATGTTCTTTCCACTCCTTCACCAAAGGAAATTTTTCTTACCGTAAAAGAAGAATTAATATCTCTATTTTTTTTTGCAATACAAACACCCTCAAAATACTGGATTCTCTCTCTTTTGCCTTCTACAATTTTAACACCAACTTTTATTGTATCCCCTGGAGAAAAGTCTGTAATTTTTTTGTTAGCAACTATTTTTTTAATTGCTGCTTTGTTTATATCTTCAATGTTTTTCATTTTTTTTCTCTAAATATTTTTTCCAAAGATCAGGTCTCTGGCGTCGTGTTATAGCCTCAGATTGGGACAAACGCCACCCTTTTATTTTGGCATGATCACCTGAAAATAAGACTTCTGGTGGGCTTTTACCTTCCCATTCCCTAGGTTTGGTATATTGAGGATATTCTAAAAGGAAATTTTCAAAACTTTCATCTTTTACAGAGTCACTATTGCCCAGCACTCCAGGTAATAGTCTAACTAAAGCGTCCACAAATACAAATGATGCCGGTTCTCCTCCTGATAAGACAAAATCACCCAAGCTATATTCTTCAATATTTCTTGTCTCTAAAAGTCTTTGATCGACACCTTCAAAATGACCGCAGATAAGGTTTAACTTTTTTTCATTACTTAAATTTCTAGCAACATTTTGATCAAATTTTTTTCCTCTTGGAGATAAATAAATAATTTTTTCACCCTTTTTTACATTTTCATCCAGTGCTGATGCTAATATATCAGGACGCAAAAGCATTCCGCTTCCTCCTCCAAAAGGCGTATCATCTACTGTGCTATGTTTATCTTTGGCATAGTCCCTTATATTAATTACTTTTAAATTCCAAATATTATTTTCTTTCGCCTTTTTAAATATTCCTATATCTAAAGGACCAGGAAATAAGTCTGGATATAAAGTAAAAATTTTTACTTCTAACATCTATAATCACCTTTTGGTTAAGCCTTTTTCTCTTCCTTCTTCGGCTCTTCCTTTTTAGCTTCTGCTTTAGGTTGTTCCTTTTTAGGTTCTTCCTTCTTCGGCTCTTCTTTTTTAGCTTCTGCTTTAGGTTGTTCCTTTTTAGGTTCTTCCTTCTTCGGCTCTTCTTTTTTAGCTTCTGCTTTAGGTTGTTCTTTTTTAGGATCCTGCTTTTTTGCTTCAGCTTTTTGATCTGGCTTTTTACCCTCAGCTGCTGGAGCGTCTTTTTTAATTTCCTCTTTTTTATCTCCTTCAGCTTTTTTTCTATCTTTTTTTGGTATTGCCTTTTGAGGATTGTTCCCAGGTTTTGGCATTGGCATTAACTGCACCTCTCCTAGCAATCTAGAAACTCTCATCGTTGGCTGAGCTCCTTTGCTCATCCAATACTTAACTCTTTCTGCTTCTACTTTTATTCTTTCCTTTTTATCTTTCGGAAGTAACGGATTGTAAGAGCCAATTTTTTCAATAAATTTTCCATCTCTTGGGTATCTACTGTCAGCTATTACAATTTTATAAACGGGTCTTTTTCTTACGCCACCCATTGATAGTCTTATTCTTAACATTTTATACCTTTCATTTTAGTTGATTAAGCATTTCATCTGGGATCATCCCGGATGGAATTTTTTTTCCTTGAGACATTTTTTTCATCATGTCAGACATCATTTTAAACTGTTTTAATAGTTTATTAATTTTAGAAACATCCACACCTGCTCCTTTAGAAATTCTTTTACGTCTTGATCCGCTAATAATTTTCGGATTTTCTCTCTCATTTTTAGTCATCGATAAAATAATTGCTTCATTCTCCACTAACATTTTTTCATCTATATTTGCCTGATCCATTTTTGCTTTCATTTTGTTCACTCCTGGCAACATAGACATAACCCCTTCCATTCCGCCCATTTTTTTCATTTGCCTTAACTGCGAAAGATATGAGTCCATTGTAAATATTCCTTTTTTTAATTCATTTTCTGTCTCTTTAATTTTTTCTTCGCTTAAATCTTGTTGAGCTTTTTCTACTAAAGTTACTACATCACCCATTCCCAAGATTCTGTTAGCTAAACGATCGGGGTGAAAAAGTTCAAGATCGGTGATTTTTTCTCCAACACCAATATACTTAATTGGTTTACCAGTCACATGTTTCATGCTTAACGCTGCGCCGCCTCGAGCATCACCATCAACTCGTGTAAGGATAATTCCAGAAAGATTTACAGCAGTATCAAATTCTTTTGCAACATTTACAGCTATCTGTCCTGTTAATGAGTCGGCTACTAAAATTGTTTCAGCTGGTTTTGTAATATCTTTTATTTGCTTTATCTCTGACATCATTGGTAAATCTATTTGGGTTCTTCCTGCAGTATCAAATATAATAACATCTGAGCCATTAAGGTTAGCTGCATTTAATGCTCTTTTAGTAATGTCAATTGGTTGTTGCTTTTCAATTATAGGCAAACATTGGATACCGTTTGCTTCTGCAAGTAATTTAAGTTGTTCTTGAGCAGCAGGTCTGTAAACGTCTAAACTAACTAACATTACTTTTTTTTTATAATTCTTCTCTATATTTTTTGCTAACTTTGCTGCAGAAGTTGTTTTACCTGAACCTTGTAGTCCAACTAATAAAAGAGAAACTGGTGGAACAGCTTTGAAGTTAAGTTCTTCATTTTTAGAGCCTAAAATATTAACTAGTTCATCATAAACAATTTTAACTATCATCTGGCCAGCAGATGTTGATTTTATAATTTCTTTACCGATAGCTTTTGGTTTTACATTAGCTATAAATTCTTTAGTGACAGGAAGAGCTACGTCGGCCTCTAATAAAGCTAATCGTATTTCTTTTAAGCCAGAGTCAACTTGTTCCTCAGTCAATGAGGGAGCACTTTTTAGCTTAGAAAAAATACTTTCTAATTTATTTGTTAAATTTTCAAACATTTTTATAACACCCAACACCTATCGCACTAGTGGGCGAACCTTCGCTGACTAGTGTCGACACTCTTGTTTTCAAGAGCACCGCAAAAACGTGTGTATTTGCGGAAAGTTCGTGGAAACTACAATTTGGGGTTTTAAAAGTCAATGAATAATTATACTAATCAATAATGGCAACGATTAACGCATATAAAATGGATGGATTGGGTAATGATTTCATTATTATCGATAGGAGATCAAGTCCTATCGACTTGACCAAAGATAAAATTATTGAGTTGGGAAAAAGAAGTAATATTGGTTTTGATCAAATAATTTTTATCGAAAAAGAAAAAGAGAATTCTTTTCCTATAACAATTTTTAATTCTGACGGGGGTGAAGTAAGCGCCTGTGGCAATGGTTCGAGATGTGTTGCTTATCTTTTGGGTAAAAATTTAAATGCTAACCAAATTAAATTAAAAACAAGTAATCGAGTTCTTAATGCCAAAATTGTTGATAATTTGATGGTAGAACTTGAAATGGGAAAACCTTTGTTTGATTTTGAAGATATTCCATTATCAAAAATAGAAAATCCTGCTGATATATCATTAGACATTAAAGGCAAAAAGCTTACTGGTGGATTTTGTTTAAATGTGGGAAACCCCCATATAGTTTTTTTTGTAGATGATTGTTTTGAATATGATTTGAAAGTGATAGGACCTTTGATTGAAAATCATGAATTATTTCCTGAAAAAACTAATGTAACATTTGCTCAAGTATTAGATAAAAGAAATGTTTTAGTAAATGTTTGGGAGAGAGGTGCTGGGCTTACCAAAGCATGTGGAACAGCAGCTTGTGCAACCGCTGTTGCTGGAAACAAAAATAAATTAGTTGAAAACAAAGTTGCTATTAAATTTAAAGAGGGAGTCTTAAATATAGTTTTAGATGAAAAAAATAATATATTTATGACTGGGCCAGTCTCAGAAATTAAGAATATAAAAGTAGAAATATAAAATGGGAATTTTTGATAAGTTTAAATCAGGACTTGGTAAAAGTTCCTCAAGTCTTACAGACGGCTTTAAAAATATTTTTTCTAAAAAAAAGATTGATTCAACTATTCTTGAAGAATTTGAAGAACTAATCATTTCATCTGATGCTGGTGTTGATGTGGCTAAAGAACTTAGGAAAGATTTTGAGAACTTAAAAGTTGATAAAAAATTAGACGATCACAGAGATATTTTGAAACTCTTAGCTGATAAGTTGGCAATAAATCTTCAAAAGTACGAAAAAGATTTAAGCTTAATGGGAAATGCTAAATCTGCTGTAATTGTTGTTTCTGGTGTGAACGGAGTTGGAAAAACAACTAGTATTGGAAAACTTGGAAAGTATTTTAAAGACAATAATAGATCAGTTGTATTTGGAGCTGCAGATACTTTTAGAGCAGCAGCGATAGATCAACTACAAGTTTGGGCTGCAAAAGTAAAAGCAGATATAATTAAGTCAGAAATTAATAGCGACCCGGCTTCAGTTGCTTTTAAAACTGCTGAATTTGCAAAAAAAAATGAAATTGATGTTGCTTTGATTGATACAGCAGGAAGACTACAAAATAAAAAAAATTTAATGGAAGAATACAAAAAGATTATCAATGTCTTGAAAAAAATTGATGAGTCTTTTCCAAACGAAGTAATTCTAGTTCTTGATGCAACTACTGGCCAAAATGCATTAAATCAGGTTGAAGAGTTTAGTAAAATACATAATCTAACAGGGCTTATAATTACAAAACTTGATAGCACTGCAAAAGGCGGGGTAGTCCTTGCTATTTGTAAGAAATATAATTTACCTATTGTTGCAATCGGAATGGGAGAAAAAGAAGATGACTTGCAACCTTTCAATGCTGAATATTTTGCAAAAGCTCTTTTAGGTATTGAAACCTAAAAAATTTCTTAAAGCATTCATTAGTTGATCATTAAATTCCATCATATGATCGTCTTTGTCGGAAAAGTAACTGAATTTTGGATTATTGGCTTTCTCAAATAATTCTACACCCATTTTAAAAGGAACGACATCATCTTTCTTGCCGTGCATAATTAAAATAGGAATATTTATATTCCTAATCTTTTTTACAGAATCGTATCTGTCTTTAATCAATAAATCGATAGGTAAATAAGGATAATAAATTTTTGCTGCATCAGCGATTGAGGTAAAAGGTGACTCTAAAACAATACCAGCAAAAGAATTGTCCTGGCCCAACTCTGTGGCAACACCTGTGCCTAGTGACTCACCATATAGAATTATGTTTTTATTTATAACTCCAGCCTTGTTAAGCCATTCAACCGATTTTCTCGCGTCATTATACAAATTTTTTTCTGAAGGTTTGCCTGGATTACCGCTGAACCCTCTCCATGAAATAATAAGAATATTAACATCTAGTTTATTTAATTCATTAAGTTTATGAACTCTATTTGTTAGATCACCTGCGTTGCCATGGAAATATAAAATTGTTTTATCTTTTTTCAAATCTTTTTCTAAAAACCAAGATTTAAGTTTTATTTCTTTATCAACATCAATAAACACTTCTTTATATTCAAATTGAATTTCATCTCCTGTATAATTATTTTCACTCGGGTGATAAAGTAACTTTCTTTGATACAAATAAGTGAAAAGTACAATTATAATGTAAGCTAAAATAATTGATGATAATGCTATGTAAAGATATTTCATACTTTTTTTCTAGCGAAATAAACTCCAGTAAAAACCAGTAATCCGCCTAAATAATGAAAACTAAGAAGAGGTTCTTCAAAAATTATGATTCCAAAGATGGATCCATAGACTGCGAATAAATATAAAGTAAACCCGGCAAAAGATGCGCCTACATATTTTTGTAACCGTGTATATAAAGAGAAAGCAATAATACTTGGTGAAATAGCAGCAAAAACAACCCAGAACAAAAAAGTCTGATTGTAATTTGTCTTAGCAAAATAAATATTTTCTAAAATAAAAAATGGGAAAAGCGACATAAATCCAAACATTGCGATTAAAGTAAATCGAGCCATTAAACTAAATTTTGATTTCCAATTTAATAAATAAATTGAGTAAAGAGCCCAACCTAAAGCTGCTCCCAGAACCCATAAATCGCCTGTTGTAAAATTTAGATTAATTAAAAAATCTAAATTACCTTTAGATATAATTGTAAAAACACCCGCGATACAAATAAATAAGCCTAATATTCTAAAAAAATTAATTTTTTCTTTAAAGAATAAAATTGATAAAAAAATTATTATTACCGGTGAAGATGTATAGATTATACCAATATTTGCCATCGTTGTTGTCATACCTGCAAGATTTGGAAAAGCTCCACATATACCACAGCCCATTGAGCCTAAGAAAAACAGCTTGAAAAACTCTTTATTAAACTCTTTTTTGGATTTTAAAATTTCATTAAAAAAGAAAGGAAATAATATGATGAACACTGTAAACCATCGCCAAAACGCTAAAGAAATAGGCGGAACAGACTCTACACCTCCTCTAGCAACAATAGTATTCGTAGCCATAAAAATTGGCTGAATTAACAAAAGTAAATAAGGAGCGTAAGGATTATTTTTTGTCAATGAAGGCTTCATAGAACATCATTACAATTACCATACCCATTAAAATATAAACAGGAAGCACATCAAAAAAACCTATCATCATCGATCTAGTCAATGTTGTAGCCAAACCAATTAAAAAAAAGGTACATAGCGCAACTCCAATTATTATTGTAACTTTATCCTTCATCTCTGCAATTTTTCTCAAGCCAGTTAGCTGTTCCTAAAAATCTTAAATCATCAAGTTTATCGCCAACTAATTGAACTCCTAATGGTAAGTCATTTTCACCTGTAAGTAAAGGTAATGAAATCGTGGGCAAACCAAGATAAGTCCAAATCTTTTGGAAGTCCGCACTTCCAGTAGATTTAAATCCTTTATCAGCAACTCCGCTAGATGATGGAGTAATAATTCCGTGGTAATCTTCAAAAACTTCTTTATAAGACTCATAACTTTGTTTCATAAAATCTGAAGCATCACCATATTCTTTTGCTGAATATTTTAGTCCTCTAGAGATAGCTTCTCTCATTTCTTTTGAAAGCTTACTTTTATCTTTTTTATAGTAAACTTGAAAATTATTTGCCATATCAACCTCATGAATGATTTGATGGTACTTTGGTATATCGTCAAAGTATGACGGCGTATCGAAAACCTCTATGTTTTTTTTAAAGTTTTTAATAAGAAATTCAAAAGCTTGTTGCGATTTTTTATTTATATTTTTCCAATTTTTTGTTTTATAAAAAATAAACTTTGGGTCGAAAACTGGTCCTTTCTCACATTCCTGAATCATGTTATCAGCAGCAAAATAAATTGTTGAGGGGTCATGTAAATCTTTTCTAATTAATGATTTAGCTAATAATGCAACATCTTTTACACTTTTACCAAATACACCCATTGTATCTAGTTTATCTGAAACTTTTAAAACACCGTTTCTGGAGATTAATCCATACGAGGGTTTATATCCAACTACACCACAATATGATGCTGGCCTAATTACTGATCCACCTGTTTGAGAACCAACTGACAAAGGTGCCATATGTGACGCAACTACAGCTGCTGAGCCGCTTGATGATCCTCCTGGTGTTCTTGAATAATCATGAGGATTTTTTGTTTTAGATGGATGTATATATGCAAGTTCGCAAGTAACAGTTTTGCCCATAATAATTGCCCCTGAATTTTTTAATAAGTTTACAATTTCAGAGTCTTGTGAATTAGACATTTTTTTTCTAAAGACTGTCCCGCATTCGGTTGGCATATCATATGTGCCTATAATATCCTTAATTGCAACTGGCATGCCGTGCAATGGCCCAAGGGGTTTTCCAGATTTTCTATAGGTGTCAGCTTCTTCAGCTTTTTCTAATAAAAGTTTTTTGTCTAAAAATTGCCAAGCCTGGACATCTTTTTCAAATTTTTTAATTCTATCTAAATAAGCTTTACAAAGATCTAAAGAAGAAATTTCACCAGAATGAAGTTTTTGTGATAAATCGTAAGCACTTAAAGATGTAACGTCTATCATTTAAATTATTAATTAGCGAATAATGTATCTGGCAACCAAAGAGCTATTCCTGGAAATAGATACATTAAAAACATTGCAAATATTACAATTCCTAGGAAAGGCATAATGCCTCTAAATATTTCCATTAACTCTACATTTTTAGTTTGAACGCCTTTTAAATAGTACGCGGACATTGCCATTGGCGGTGTTAAAAATGAAGTTTGTAAATTTAGTGCAATTAACATTGCAAAAAAGTAAGGATTAACTCCAAAGAATTCTACTAATGGTAAAAATATAGGTACGAAAATAATTAAAATTTCTGTCCAC
Source organism: uncultured Pelagibacteraceae bacterium (assembly GCA_902569465.1). Lineage (GTDB taxonomy): Bacteria > Pseudomonadota > Alphaproteobacteria > Pelagibacterales > Pelagibacteraceae > Pelagilacustribacter. The sequence goes on from CACFUE010000005.1 coordinate 28,996, forward strand.
TCTAATGGCCATCCTAATAAGAAAATAATTAATTGCGTAATTACTAAAAATTGCCAAGGTTGTAAATTCATTGATTTAAAGAAATGCTCAAAAACCTCATGGCCGCCTAAGTAAGAAAAAACAGATGCGAAAGTCCAAGAACCAATGAATAACCACATTATCATTGCAGTTGTCTTTGCCGTTAGAAATACAGACTCTTTAAAATTTTTCCATTTTAAAGTCTTGTAAAAATAAGAAAGTACTAAAGCACCAAAGGCTCCAACTGCTGCAGCCTCTGCAGGTGTAGCAAGTCCTCCTAAAATAGTTCCTAATACTAATATTATTAATGAGAAAAGTGGTAAAAATGAAACCATAACCTCTTTTAAAATTTCAGATCTTGGCGGAATATCCTCTTTTGGAGGTTTAGGCGCTATTGACGGATTAAAATAAGCAAGTGTAATTGCATACATTATATAAAGACCAGCTAATAATAATCCTGGGAAAATTGCTGCTGCAAACAATCTTAAAGGTGAAAGCTGAGCAATAACTGAGTAAACAATTAACATGATACTTGGAGGAATCAAAATTCCTAAACATCCACCAGAACAAATTACTCCTGAAGCAAATTTTTTATCATATCCTGCCCTTATCATTGCAGGCCAAGCTAGAAGACCCATTAGAGTTACAACAGCTCCGATAATTCCTGTCGCCGTTGAAAATAAAGCGCACGTTACAAGCGCGGCGACAGCCATAGAAGCAGGTAGTCTGTGAGAGGCTAATCTAATTGCAAAAAACAATCTAGAAACTATTCCGGCTCTTTCAACTAAGTATCCCATGAATAAAAAGAGTGGTACGGCGGTTAAAACAGTATTGTCCATAACTGTATATGTGTTTTGGACAAATAATTGAAAAATTCTATTATCAAAAAGGTGTTCCATTCTTGTAGGATCGAAGTAAGCGTAATATCCAAATCCAACTCCCATTGCCATTAATGTAAATGCAATTGGGAAGCCAAGAAGCACGGCAAACAAGAATATTCCCATCATTAAAATTGCAATTTCAGGATTTGTTAAACTAAATAACATCTTTTTGATCCTCGTCTTGTGAAGTTCTCATTAACATTTTTTCTGTTTCCTCAGCTACAACCATACGCGCTGGCCAGTGTCCAGTTTGAATACAAATAATAGCTCTACATACTTCGCTAATACCTTGGATAACTAATAAAATTCCAGCAGCTGGTATCAAAGATTTCGCCATATAAATTTGGATTTGAGCTGGACTGTTCCAGCTTGTTTCTTTTATCTTCCAAGCAAGTGAAGCGTATTCATAACCATAAAATGCTAGCGCCAACACACCTGGAAAGAAAAATATAAAGTATAAAATTAAATCAATATAACCTTGAGTTCTTGGTTTAAAAAGTCTGTAAATTACATCTCCTCTTACATGTGCCTCTGTAGATAGAGTGTAAGCACCTGCCATCATAAAAATAGCTCCGTACATTTGTAAACTGAAATCGAAATTCCACAAAGTAGGGGCGTTGAAAGCATATGCCATAACTACTTCATAACAAGTTCCTCCCATTAAGATTACAATACACCAAGAAAATGCCTTCCCTACAGAAGTACTTAAAGTATCTGCAAAATGAATAAATCCTCTCATGAAATTTTAAACTATTCTAATTTTTTTGTAATTTCCATAAAAAAAGGGGGCGCAAATACGCCCCCTTTTATGTTTAAAATATAATTAAATTTTAACTTTTGCTATTGAACCGAACTCATTCTCGTAAGCCAACTTATAATTAGGTTGGTTCATGAGTAAGTATTTCATAACTCTCTTCGCATAAGCTTTTTGTGAGTCTACAATCTTTTTAAAGAATGGATCTTTCTTATTGAAGTCACCGATTACTTTATCCCAACCTTTTAATTGTTGAGCTAAGATCGCATCTGATGTTTGATACACATTTACTTTATGCTGGTTCATCAATTTAGATAAGTCAGCTGAGTATCTTACTAATGCTTTAAAGTAGTTATCACTGTTCGCAGCATAAGCAGCATTTTTTAGGATAGCCTGATGTTTAGGCGATAGTCCATTAAATGTCTTCTTATTTACTGGGATTTCAAACATCTCTTGTGATTGGTGAAAGCTTCCTAAGTGATAATGCTTAGAAACGTCTTGCATACCAAACTGAGAGTCTGATGTTGGGTTGTTAAACTCAGCAGCTTCAATCAAACCTGTCTTCATTGCAGGCTGAATTTCACCACCTGGTAATTGTCTTACAACCATTC
>CACFUE010000006.1 GCA_902569465.1 uncultured Pelagibacteraceae bacterium
GAATCTCGTCTGTATTATGGTAGATACTGGTTTAATGCGAAAAAATGAATTTGATTATACTTATCAAATATTTAAGAAAAAATATAAACTTAATATAAAATTAATCAATGCATCAAATATTTTTTTAAAAAAATTAAAAAATATATCAGACCCGGAAAAAAAACGTAAAATTATAGGAAATTTATTTATAAAAATTTTTGAAAAAGAGTCAAAAAAAATCAAAAATGCTAAATTTCTTGCTCAAGGAACACTTTATCCTGATGTAATAGAGAGCAAATCTTCAACTGGCAGCAAAACATCAAAAATAAAATCTCATCACAATGTTGGCGGCTTACCTAAAAAAATGAATTTAAAATTAATTGAACCATTAAAAGATTTTTTTAAAGATGAGGTTCGCATACTTGGTATTTCATTAGGTTTAACAAGAAATATATGTTTTAAACATCCATTTCCGGGACCTGGGTTAGCTATAAGAATTATAGGACAGATCACCAAAGAAAAAATACAAATATTACAAGAAGCAGATCATATTTTTATAAATGAACTAAATAATAGTAATCTTTACCATAAAATTTGGCAAGCATATGCTGCACTTCTTCCAGTAAGGACGGTAGGTGTAATGGGTGACTCTAGAACTTATGAATATACCTGTCTGTTAAGAGCTGTTACTTCTGAAGACGGAATGACAGCAGATTACTATAATTTTTCTAAAGAATTTATCGAAAAAATTTCAAATAAAATTATTAATAATGTAAAAGGTATAAATAGAGTTGTATATGATATAACTTCAAAGCCACCGAGTACTATCGAATTAGAATAAAATTAAAGAATGAATAAAAAAATAAAAGCGATTATTGATAAAAAGAACAAGTCACAAATTGTGAGTTTGACAGCCTATTCTAAAAATATTGCAAAAATCTTAGATAAGTATTGTGATATAATTTTAGTCGGAGACTCAATGGCAAATGTTTTGTATGGACTTAAAAATACTCATAAAATAACTTTAGAAAATATCATACAACACTCTTTAAGTGTAAAAAAAGGAGTCAAAAAATCACTTCTTGTTGTAGACATGCCAAAGGGTTCGTATAAAGATGCAAACTCCGCAAAAAAAAATGCAAAAAATCTTATGCGTTCGACTGGATGTGATGCTGTAAAAATAGAAAGCAATAAAATGAATTATAAGATAATAAATGAGTTAATAAAATCAAAGATACCAGTAATGGGGCATATCGGGTTTACTCCACAATTTAAAAAAAAGTTTAGAATAGAAGGTGCTTCTGAGAAAAAAATGAAAGAACTTTTAAATGAAGCATTACTTATAGAAAAGGCTGGAGCATTTTCTATAGTATTAGAATGTGTTGCTCCAAAAACATCTAAACTGATTACAAGTCAACTAAGTATACCGACTATTGGCATAGGTTCGTCGAGTTATTGTGATGGACAAATACTTGTAACTGATGACATGCTTGGAATAAGTGGCTTTTATCCAAAGTTTGTAAAAAGATATGCTTCAGTAGATGCTGTAATTGAAAAAGCTGTAAAAAAATATACTAGAGATGTAAGATTAAAAAAGTTTCCAAATAAAAAAAATTTTTTAAATGAGTGAGAACTTAGAAAGTAAAGAATTAAAATTTAATATTAGTGAATTCTACAAAAAAAATAAAATTAGAATATTCACAGTTTTATTTATAGTTTTATTTGCAATTATTTTTTTCTTTGTATTTGAAAATTATAAAGAAAAAAAAAATAATTTGATATCTGAAAAATATATATCCGCTGGATTACTTTTATCTAAAGAAAAAAAAGATGAAGCTGGTAAAATATTAAAAGAAATAGTTTTAAGTAAAAATGAAATATATTCTATTTTAGCATTGAACACTATTATAGAAAAAGAATTAGAAAACGATACAAATCAAGTTTTAGAATATTTTAAAAAAATTGAAAATTTAAGTCTTTCTAAAGAACAATTAGATCTTTTATCTTTAAAAAAAGCTTTATTTCTTATTAAAAAAACAAATTCAGATGAAGCACAGAATATACTGAAAAATTTGATTAATTCGAAATCAAATTTAAAATCTTTAGCTGAGGATCTTATTTCTGATTAAGATTTTAATGAAGATATTAAGTATTTTAATAGTTTTAATTTTTTTACAGAACTGTTCATTTGATAATAAATCCGGAATTTGGAAAAATGATAATTACACTGCAAATAAAGATAAAAATTATTTAGAGGGTTTTGAAACATTATCCTCTTCAAACCAGTCATTTAATAAAATAATTAATATAAAAAATAATTTTGAGTTTAAGCTAATTGAAGAAATAGAAAGTTTTGAGTGGACAGATCAATTTTCAAATTCAACTAATAATTATAACAATTATATTTACAAAAAACAAAATAATTTAATTTTAAAAAGCAAAAAATTTACAAAATATCAATCAGATGATTTTATTCTCTTCGAAAATAATTATTTAATATCAAATGATAAAAAAGGAAATTTAATAATATTTTCTTTGAACAAAGATAAGGTAATCCAGAAATTTAATTTTTATAAAAAAAAATATAAAAAGTTTATTAAAAATTTAAATCTTATTATAGAAAATAATATTATCTATGTTTCAGATAACTTTGGATACTTGTATGCTTATAGTATTAAAGAAAGTAAAATTTTATGGGCTAAAGATTTTAAAATTCCATTTAGGTCAAATTTAAAGATATTAAATGATAAAATTATATTAGCTAATCAAAATAATGATTTGTATTTTGTAAATAAAAGAAATGGAGATTTAATTAAACAAATACCAACAGAAGAAAATGTTATTAAAAATCAATTCGTTAATAACTTGTCTTTAAACAAAGACTTTATTCTGTTTCTTAATACTTATGGTTCATTATATGCGATAGATAATAAAACTCTTAAAATTAATTGGTTTTTAAATCTTAATCGATCATTGGATCTCAATCCAAGTAACTTATTTTTAGGAAATCAAATAATAAATCATGAAAATAAGATTGTAGTTACTTCTAACAAATTTCTATATGTTGTAGACTCTCTTTCTGGAACAATAAATTATAGAAAAAACTTTTCATCTTTTATAAAACCTACAATAATTTCAAATTATATATTTCTAATTACAAAAAATGATCTTTTAGTATCAATTAATTTGAGTGATGGGAAAATTATATATTCCTATAATATAAATCAAAAAATTTCTGAATTTCTCAATATAAAAAAAAAGAGTGTTGAGTATAAAGACTTAATGATAATTAATAGTCAAATTTATATATTTCTTAAAAATTCTTACATTTTAAAATTTGATTTAAAAGGAAAATTATTAGAAATTAAAAAATTACCAACAAGAATTAAAACTTATCCAATAATTATTGATGGTTCTATATTGTATCTGGATAGAAACAATAGACTATCAGTTTTAAACTAGTTATTTGATTTTCCGCTAAGTAAAGAAAGTTGCTTTATTTTCAAACCATGTAAATTATCAGAGGGTTTTATAGGATAGTCACCAGTAAAATAATGATCACTAAATTGTGGATATATATTGTTTCTTTTTTGCCCCGTCAAAGCTCTATATAAACCCTCTAAACTCAGAAATTTTAAACTTTTTGCATTAATATATTTACACATTTCATCATTATTTTTTTTATATGCTAACAATTCCTCTTTTGTGGGCATATCAACACCATAAAAATCTGGATATTTAATTTCCGGGCAAGCAATTCTTACATGAACCTCTTTTGCACCATTTTCATAAAGCATTGTAACTATCTTATGACAAGTAGTGCCTCTTACTAAAGAGTCATCAATAAGGATTATTGATTTATTTTCAACCAAAGATTTTGTTGAATTAAGTTTCAATTTTACACCCAAACTTCTTATATTTTGTGTGGGCTCTATAAAAGTCCTTCCCACATAATGATTACGAATTAAACCTAACTCAAATTTCTTTTTTGATTGTTCTGCAAACCCAAGGGCTGCTGGCACTCCAGAGTCTGGAACTGGAACCACTAAATCAGCTTTTAAGTTGGTTTCTTTAGCAAGTTCAAAACCCAAATTCTTTCTATATTCGTACGCACACTTTCCATTAATTAAACTGTCTGGTCTTGCAAAATAGATATATTCAAAAACACAAGGCCTAGACTTTAGTTTGGGAAATGGTTTAATGCAGCTAATCTGATTACCCTCTATTATTACAATCTCTCCGTTTTCAACCTCACGAATGAAGTTTGCTCCAACTATATCTAAAGCACAAGTTTCAGAGGCAAAAATATATGAGTTTTTTAATTTTCCAATTACAAGAGGCCTTATACCGTATGGATCTCTAACACCTACAAGTTTTTTATTCGTCATTAAAATTAAGGAATATCCTCCTTGTATTTGAAAAAGAGCATCAATAAGCTTATCTAAAATTTTTTCTCTTTTTGATTTAGCAATCAACTGAACAATTGTTTCAGTATCACTTGTTGTTCTAAAAATAGCTCCCTCTTTAACTAGGCTTTCTCTTAATAACAAAGCATTTGTCAGATTTCCATTATGGGCAATACTTAAACCTCCTGTATGCAAATCCGCAAAAAACGGTTGAATGTTTCTTAAAGAAGTTTCACCAGTAGTAGAATACCTATTGTGACCTATAGCTGAAAATCCAGGTAATTTTTTTAATATTTCTGGATTTGTAAAATGATCACCTACCAAACCTTGTCTTTTTTCAGAATGGTAATTTTTTCCATCAAAGGAAACTATACCGCAACCTTCTTGACCTCGATGTTGTAATGCATGTAAGCCTAATGCAACCATCGCTGAAGCATCTGTATGGCTTGATATTCCAAAAATACCACATTCTTCTTTGAGCTTATCTTTGTTAAAGTTTTTCAATCTTTTCTTTCGTATCAATAAAATCTTCACTCGAAGGAAACTCTTCAACTAAAATTTTACTGCCTTTATAAATTAAATCAAATGAGAAAGCATTTTCAGCTTGTATATCCCAATTTTGATAAGGATAAAACCAATTTAATATAGAAAATATACACACTGAAACTATGTAACCTTTAAAAAACCCAAACAATACACCAAATAGTTTATCAACAGGGCCAACTCCCGTCCAAGTTACAGCTCTATTTAATGCTTTACCAATTACTATAGTAAAAAAAAGAGTAAAAATAAATATTGCTATACCTAAACCTACATTATTTACAAATTCCGAATCGATATATTCACTTACAACAGGTTGTAATTTTGGTACTAAAATTATTGTAACAATGATAGAAACGACCCACTTCATAAATGAAATTAAACTTAAAGAAAAACCCCTTAAAGAACATTGTACAATAAAATAAAAAAAAATTATTGAAATTGCAGTGTCAAAAATATTTATGTTTTTAAATATGTTATCTAAAAACTCTTCCATCATACTTATGATTGTAAATTACCAAAAGGTTTATAAATTAATAATAATTTAGGTAGCAATGTAAGAACAGAAATCATTGCTAAAAGCATTGCTATTCCAGTGAAAATCCCAAAATAAATAGTAGGAATGAAATTAGATAGAACTAAAATTGAAAAACCAAAAACTATTGTTATAGACGTATTGAGTATTGCTATACCGACCGTTTTATGACATCTATCTAAAGTTTTTTCGTAATCTTTTAATTTTTCAAATTCTTCTCTAAACCTATATATATAGTGAATACTATTATCTACAGCTATACCAATGGTTATCGCAGCAATTGTAATGGTCATCATATCAAGTGGAATTCCCATTAGGCCAATTATTCCTAAAATAAAAAAAGCAGCAATAAAGTTTGGTACTACGCCAATTAATGACAATACAATGTTTCTGAATAGTATAAAAAACATCCCAAATATACCTATCATAACAATTCCCAAAGTTAATATCTGTGATTTAAATAAACTCTGCAATAAATTATTGAATAATATTAATACTCCAGCTAGTCTAAATTCCTCTTTTTCAAATTTTAATTTTTTATGTAAGTCATCGTTTATTTTATTAATGAGATCATTCCTTTTTAAATTTTCTAAAGAGTCTTTAATTCTCACGGATACTCTAGCTTCATCCTTTTCTACAGAAATATAGGGTAAAATTATTTCCCTTTTAATTTCCTGAGGAATCTTGCTGTATAAAACTGCTATTTCCAAACTTTGAAGCTTCTTTTTGTTTAAATCCTCTGCTACTCTTAGAATTGATCCAAAAGATAATACTTTACCGACTTCTGGTAAAGAGTCTAAATAATCATGAACTTTCAAGATTTTATCCATTTTATCTCTGGTAAACCAATATTTAGATTTATCTTCATTATTTTTATTATCCTCATCCCACTCGGAAAACTCGTCATCATCTGATTTACTTATTTCTTTGGTTGGAAATTTAAGTATTATATCTAGCGGAGTAGTACCACCGAGATCTTGATCTATTTTTTTCATTCCTTTATAAATTTCTGTTTCTTTATCAAAATAATTGATAAAACTATTTTCAACTTCTAATTTTGAAATACCAATTACACTGGCTACAATTATAATAAAAGTTGATCCAAAAAGTAAAATTTGACTTTTTTTTGCTATGGTACCCAACACGGAGGTAATAATAGAATTTTCAGTATCTTTTACAGTTATCTCACTATTTGATGAAAAAATGTTAATTAAAGATGGCAGTAAAAGGAAAGTTACTAAAAAAGAAACAATTAATCCTAAAGTCATCATCCAACCAAAATCTATAATAGGTTTAATTCCACTAAATATTAAAGAGAGAAAAGCAAAAATCGTTGTTAAGACAGTATACAATACTGGCATCATCATTTTTTTGCTTGCTTTTAATATTACCTCTTGATTATTTAATTCAGGGTTTTCTTTTTTTAATTGTAAAAACCTAACTGTTACATGAATATTCATAGCCATATTAAGTATTAGCATCAAAGCAACAAAATTTGAGGATATAACAGTAACTTTCCAACCAATGAAACCAAGCATACCAATCATAATTATTACTGAAGTTGCACAACCAAGCAAAGGCATTATAACCCACTTAATATTTCTAAAAATCAACCAAAGTGTTAAAACTATAAAAATAAATACTCCAATTCCAAAAACAGCAATATCACTTTTAATAAAGCTCATCATATCGTCTGATATCATTGGTATTCCACCTAAATGAATTTTTGCATTATCACCATATTTGTTAATTACATCTCTTATTTCAGTTATATTTTGGTGATTTCTAATATTATAAAGATTTTTGTAATCTTCGTATTCTAATAAAAATTTCTTGTAATTGTTTTTTTCTTCTTTAGTTAAGTTTCCTTCAATAGATTGATTAAAATATTTGTCTTTTACTTTTATATACTCAGCCAATCGTTCATCTTTTTTTAAATAAACAACAATACCAGAAGTTTTTCCATCTTCACTTATTACATAATTTTTGTAAATCGGACTATTAAGAATTTCATCAAAACCTCTTTCTCTGTCTATTTCTGGATATGCTAAAGTTTTATAGTTTTTTAATCTATCCATTAAACTTTCATCAGTGCTTTTCAGAAGAGGTACATCTATCACTGTTATGACACTATCTACCCAGGTCAGCTTTTCAATTTTAGATTTTAATAATTGCAAATTTAAGATAGTTTCTTTTTCAGTAAAACTTGAGACAGGTGTGTAAGTAAGCACTAAAAAATCTTTAGAGCCATACCTCTCATTTACTTCTCTTAAATATTTAAGGTCTTTATCTCCCTCTAATAAAAGAGCATCTGAAGAAGCGTCTAAATTAAAATTTTTTGCTTGATAAAATGAAAAAACTACTGTTGCAATTAATAGCAAAATAGTAAATTTAGAAAAATCAATTACAATTTTTTTATAAATTTTAGACCACATTCAGATATTTCAGATATATCTTAATTTCTTTATAACTAAAGAGAAAATTAGCTTTAATTTTTGGTTAAATCTTTAAATTTTGTATAAATTCCCTCAAACTCAACTTTTATGGTTCCTGTTGGCCCATGTCTTTGTTTACCCAAAATTATATCTGCTAGCCCATTAACATCATTCATCTTTGATTGCCATTCTGCGTGCTCTATTGAACCTAATTTTGGTTGTTTACGTTCTAAATAATAAGCTTCCCTGTAAACAAACATTACAACATCTGCATCCTGCTCAATTGAACCCGACTCCCTTAAATCAGCTAATTGTGGCTGTTTATCATCTCTTTGCTCCACTGCCCTAGACAACTGAGATAAAGCCAAAACAGGAACCGAAAGTTCTTTGGCTAATGCTTTCAGACCTTGAGTAATTTCTGATATTTCTTGAACTCTACCCTCTGCTTTATTTGAACTAGATCTCATTAGCTGTATATAATCTACTACAACTAAACTCAAACCAAATAATCTTTTAATTCTTCTTGCTCTATTACTTAAAGTAGCGATAGTAATTGCTGGTGTCTCATCTATGTAAAGAGGTAGGTTATAAATATTTCTCGACGTTTCAATATATCTATTTATTTCTTCCTCAGATACTTTACCTCTTCTAATATCATCGGACTTTATCTTTGCTTGCTCTGATAAAATTCTAGTAGACAGTTGTTCAGAAGACATCTCTAAAGAAAAAAAAGCAACAGATGACTTTTCTTGTCTTTGCAAAATAGTTTGTGATGCATTGTACGCAATGTTGGTAGCTAAAGCTGTTTTACCCATCGAAGGTCTTCCTGCTAAAATTATAAGATCTGATTTATGTAATCCACCTAGCTTTTCATCTAAATCTGTTAAACCGGTTGGAACACCGATAATACCTTGATCACTTTGCATTGCTAAAGTAGCCATTTCGATTGTTTGGTCTAACGCTTGATTAAATTTTTTAAAAGATTGTGAAAAACTTCCTCTTTCAGCTAAATCAAATAAAGATTTTTCAGTGACTTCGATTATTTTTTCTGCATTTTCTTCATTGGTATTTGCGTTTAGAGTATCTGATGAAAGTTTGTTTGAAATCAACACCAATTCTCTTCTCAAATACATTTCGTGAATAATTTTTGCATAATCTAAAGCTTGTTTAGCAGAACCAGAAAATCTAGTTAATTTTACCAAATACTCTGTGCCACCTACTTCATTAAGCATATTGTCTTTTTCAAAAAAATTTTTTAGGGTAATCGGATTAGCTATCATGCCTTTATTATTAAGATTTTCTATTACTTCATAAATTTTAATGTGAGCTGGGTCGTAAAATATTGCTGGATTTACAATAGTAGATATTTCATCAATAATATCATTGTTAACTAATACTGAACCTAAAAGGGCCTGTTCTGCTTCAATGTTCGAAGGCTGTTGATTGTTACTTTTTTGAATTGATTTTAATTCTTCCACTTAAATATCTTAAATACTCGTTCATTAATTTAAAGAAAAAAGTTACACACTATTTCACTTGATCTGTGGAAAAGTTATTTAGATTGTATTTTATCTATTTTTATAGAAATTTCTGCTTTCACTTCAGAATGAAAGTTTATGTTCGCTTTAAAAGAACCTATTTTATTAAGTTCATCTTTTAAAATAATCTGAGAGGGGCTCACTTCAGCGTTAACCTTTTCTTTAATTAAATTAGTTATTTCTTTTGGTTTTATTGATCCATAAAGCTCACCATTTTCTTTACTTTCTTTAGTAAAAGTAAAAGTTTTTTTATTCACTAGCTTTGCGATTTCTTTAAACTTATTTTTTAATTCTAAATTTTTTTTGTTTAAAACATCTTTTTTCTTATTAACAAAATCTAAATTTTCTTTATTAAATCTTAATGCTTTTCCTTGTCTAAGTAAGAAATTTCTTCCATATCCGTTTTTAACTCTAACTTTGTCACCAATGTTTCCTAAATTTAAAATATTTTCTAATAAAATTACTTCCATTAAATTAACCCTAAAACCTTAGCTTTTTTAATTTCTTTTGTGAGCTTTCTCTGCTTGTTAAATGAAACCGAAGTAATTTTTGATGAGATTATTTTTCCGTTATCTGACATATATTTTTTTAATAGATTAATATTTTTATAGTCAATTATTGGAGCATTTTTACTAGATAAAGGACATTTTTTTGTAAATTTGCCATCATTTTTTTGAAACAAACTTAACTTATTTAAGGAATTGTTATTTCTTTTTTGAAATTTTTTATTTTTTCTTTTCATTTAATTACTTTTATTTTTGAAAAATTCATTTTTAGTGTCTAGTTTTTTATATTTTACGGTCAAATGCCTAATAATTGAATTATCTACTTTTATTTTTTTTTCTATTTCACTTAGGGTTTCTTTGTTTCCCTCAAATTTATAATGGATGTAAAAACCTTTTTTATATTTCTTTATTTTGTTAGACAAATTAAGTAGACCCCATTCTTCTACTTTGACTAACTTTCCAGATGTATTTTCAATTAATGAACTATACTTCTTTATAATAGATTTTAATTCTTTTTCAGCTAAATCCTGTTTAGCCACTATTGTATTTTCATAAAAAGCCATAATCTAATACGTTTATATGTTTAAAAAGTTATTTATAAAGGATGGGTTATACTATAATGAAATATTATAGCAATACTAATAATTATTAATTAATATTAACAAATGTACTCATTATTGTTTCCAGGCCAAGGTTCACAGGTTGTAGGCATGTGCTCTGAATTATATAAAAATTTCAATTTAGTAAAAGAAATTTTTAAACAAGCTGATGATAAACTCAAGATACCTCTATCAAAAATAATATTAAATGGTCCAGAGGATCAATTAAAACTTACACAAATAACTCAACCAGCTATTCTAACTGCTAGTTATTCATTTTTCAAAACATTGAAAGATGAATTTAATTTTAATTTTAAAGACTTTAAGTTTTTTGCGGGTCATTCTTTGGGAGAATACAGCGCCCTTGTTTGTTCTGAAGCCTTAAAATTTGAAGATGCGATTTTACTAGTAAATGAAAGAGGTAAAGCAATGCAAAATGCAGTTCCTGTTGGAAAAGGTCGAATGTTAGCTGTGCTAGGTGCAAAAATTGAAGAAATTAAAAATTTACTTGATAAACAAAAAGATGATATTTGTGAAATTGCGAATGATAATGCAAATGGACAAGTTATAGTAAGTGGAGACTCAGAAAGTGTAAGAAAATTTGAAATAGTCCTAAAAGAAAAAAAATTAAAATCAATCCCTCTTAAAGTAAGCGCTCCATTCCATTGCTCTTTGATGAAACCTGCAGCTGACATTATGAAAAAAAAAATTTATGAGACTAACTTTAAAAAACCTTTATTTGAAATAGTCAGCAATGTAAAAGCTCAACCAGAAAGTGATCCAAATGTAATAAAAGAATTATTAATTGAACAAATTTTTTCAACTGTAAGATGGAGAGAAACCTTGGTAAATATTTCTCATTTAGGAATTCAAAACTTTATTGAAATTGGTCCCGGAAAAGTGTTAACAGGCATGGTTAAAAGAACAATAAAAACTGCTAATTGCTTTTCAATCAACTCAATAGCTGATATTAAAAATTTAAATGATAAATTTAAAAAATAAAAAAATTGTTATTACTGGTGCTACCGGAGGCATAGGAAATAGCTTAGTCGATAAGTTTGATAAGTTAGGAGCAAATATTTTAGCTACAGGTACAAATGAGGAAAAACTTAATAATTTAAAAAAAAATTATGATAAAATTGAAATAGAAAAATTTAAATTAGATGAACATCAAAATATTGAACAATTTATTGATAAGATAGATAAAAAATTAGGTGGTTTAGATGTACTTGTAAATAATGCTGGGATCACTTTGGACAATTTATCTATAAGACTTACCGAGGAAAATTGGAAAAGAGTTATAGATATAAACTTAACTTCGACTTTTTTGATGTGTAAATATTCCATAAAGAAAATGCTTAAAAAAAGATATGGTAAAATAGTCAATATTACATCTATAGTTGGTCACACAGGTAATTTAGGCCAAGCTAATTACGCTGCTTCTAAAGCTGGAATTATAGCTTTTTCAAAAAGTTTAGCTATTGAATATGCAAAAAAAAATATAAACATAAATTGTGTTTCACCAGGATTTATCAAAACTGAAATGACTGATAAAATTAATGAAGATTTTAAAAAGAATTTAATAGATAAAATCCCATCTGGAAAACTAGGCACAGGCACCGATGTTTCGAATTGTGTGGCTTTTTTAGCTTCCGATAATGCTGATTATATTAATGGAGAAACCATACATGTTAATGGTGGAATGTATATGGCTTGACAATTCTAATTAATAATTTATTAAGAATTATAAAAATCAAGAAAGGAATTCATGTCAGAAGATGTCAAAAGTAAAATAAAAAAAATAGTTGCAGATCATCTCGGAATAGAGGAAGAGAAAGTGACTGAAGAAGCAAGTTTTATTGATGACTTAGGAGCAGATAGTTTAGATACAGTAGAACTAGTAATGGCTTTTGAGGAAGAGTTTGGTTCAGAGATATCAGATAGTGAAGCTGAAAAAATTCTTACAGTAGGCGACGCAATTAAATTTATTGAGAGTAAAGCAAGTTAATTTTATTTTTAAACATGAAGCATGATGGAGAAAATATCATGGTTATATTATCATCTCCATCTGGTGTAGGCAAAACCACTCTTACAAAAAAAATTCAACAAAAATATAGAAATTTTAAAATTTCTGTTTCCCACACTACTAGAGCTCCTAGATCAAACGAGGTACATGGAGTTGATTATTTTTTTGTATCAAAAGAAAAATTTCAAGAATTAATTAACAATGAAGAATTTTATGAGTATGCAAAAATTTTTGAAAATTATTATGGTACTTTAAAAAGAAATGTAGACAACACAATTTTAAAAAAAGATATTATCTTCGATATTGATTGGCAAGGGACAAAACAATTATCAAAATTTAAGAGTCTTAAGTTAATTAAAATTTACCTGATAACTGAAAATAAAGATGAGCTTAAAAAAAGGCTAATAAAAAGGAATCAGAATTCTAAAGAAGAAATAGACAAAAGATTTAAGTCATTTGATGAAGATATTGTTCATTGGAAAGATTATGATTATATAATTATTAATAAAAATCTTGATAATTGCTTTAAACAATTAGAAATTATTATAGACTCACATAAAAAAAGGGAATTTATTTTTTCTCATAAATCTCAGTAATTTTGTAGTAAATTTCTGGTCGAATTTCAGAAGGTCTTAAATTTAAATTGAAATTTGGGATCTTTTTTAAATCACTATTACTCAAAAGTTTTTTTATGTTTTTATTTATCATTTTTCTTTTTCCAGAAAAGAGAATATTAGTAACCTTCTCCAAATAATCTATGTTATTTATTTTGAAATTTTTATCCTTTGGCTGAAAATGTATCACGGTAGAAGTTATTTTAGGTTTCGGTATAAAACAATTATTAGAAACATTAAATTTTTTTTTATAACTCAATTTATAATTTGAAAGAATTGAAATTCTGCCGTAATTTTTAGAGGGATAAAAGCCTAAAATTTTTTCAGCAAGTTCTTTTTGAAACATTAAAATTAAATCTTGTATCAAATATAATCTATTAGATTTTAATATTTTTACTAAAATTTGAGAAGATATATTGTAAGGTAAATTACCGAATAAAAGGCAGTCTTGTTTTAAAATCTTTTCGAGATTAAATTTTAGAATATCAGCGTTTAAAACAGTTACATTCTTAATGCTAGAATATTTACTTTTTAGATCTTTATAAAGTTGATAATCTTTTTCTATTAATTTTATTGATTTTGGTTTTCTAAGGATAATTTCCTCAGTCAATGCTCCTTTACCTGGGCCAATTTCAATTACGTTTTTATTTTTGATTTGTGTTAAATCAATAATCTTTTTAATTATATTTTTATCAACTAAAAAATTTTGCCCTAAGGATTTTTTGGCAGATTTCATCTTTAAAAATTATTCAAAAATTTTACACAGTTAATTAAGCTTAGAGGATTAGCTTTTTTTTTGCCAATTAGTTCTTTAGCAGTGCCATGATCTGGAGAAACTCTCAAGTAATTTAATCCTAAGGTGATATTAATTGCATTAAATTTAAACATAGTTTTAAAAGGATTAAGAACTTGATCATGGAACATCCCGACAATTACATCATATTTTTTATACTCACTTATAAACAATGTGTCGGCTACTAGTGGACCTTCTATATTTATGTTTTTCTTTTTCAATATTTTTAAAGCTGGGATGATTTCTTTTACCTCTTCTGAGTTATTTCTTAATTCGGCATTATGTGGATTTAGGCCTAATAAACCTATTATGGGTTTTTTTTTCATATTATTAATAAACCATTTATTTATAATTAATATCTTCTTCACAATCATTTTTTTTCTAATTTTTTTAGAAACATCTTTTATATCCAAATGAGTAGTCAGTGGAGACACTGATAAATCTTTATTATGTATTAGCATAACCTCCTTGTCTTTAGGCAATCTACATTTAGATGCCAAATATTCGGTAACTCCAATATTTTTTTTGGGCAAAAGTTTTTTATTTATTGCACAATTTATAATGTAATTAGCTTGTTTTTTAGTTACTAAATGATGAGCAAAATCTAAAGATTTCATAACAAATTTTGAGGAAGCTTTTTCTGAAATTTTGAACGGATTTTTAAATTTAAGATCAATGTTCAAAATTTTTAAATTATTCACGTCCGAAACGTCTTTTATTTTATTTATTTTAACTAATTTAATCGGATAACCTAATTTTTTAAATTGTTTTTTCAATAATTCATAATTTGAAATAATGTATATTTTTTTTCTTGTAGTTTTTGGTAATTGTTTCCAACATTTATAAATTAATTCTGAGTTAACACTATTTGGATCTCCTCCTACGATTAAAATACGTTTCTTCATTTATACTCTATTAGACTTGAATTTTTAAGTTTTGATAAATGGCTTCTCGAATAAAGATTAAATAACTCATTTTTTTTTTGATTTATTAAATCTTTTTTTAGTTTTTCAATATCTAATTTATCTGGTTTTGAATTTTTTTTTTCTCTTAATTGTAAAAATAATACACTGTTTTGTCTTTTTATAGGTTTAGAAACCTCTCCTACTTTTAAATTTTTCATTATATCATAAATCGGTTTTGACATAGATTTTGAATTTACCCATCCAATATCACCTTTATTTTTTGAAGAATCAGAAATACTATATTTTATTGCCGCTACCTCAAAACCTTCGTCCCTAATTAACGAGGCTATTTCAGATATTTTTCTAGTATCTGTGCTATCATTATTTATTAATATTTCTATTTCAGACAATCTAAATTCTTCAATACTTGTTTTTTTATTTATTAAATCTTTTAATTCCTCATCGATAATTTTTTCATCAATACTAATTTTTTTTGAATATCTTTGATAAATATATTTTTGCCATTTGAATTGCGTTTCAATCTCTTCTAAAAATAATTGATAATCAAGATTATTTTCATGAAATTTGTTTTTAAGACCCTTTATGTCATTTTGTGAAATTGATTTTAGATAATCATTTACATTATTTTGATCACTATTAATTTCATACTTAGAAAGTTCGATCTTCTTAAGTTTTAATTGAATAAGGGATTCTAAAGCTTGTCCTTTTGTTTTATTTATATTTTCTTGGTTTACCAATTGATTTGATAGAATGAGCGAACTTAAAATTTTATTCTTAATTTCATAATTTGTTACTATTTCATTTTCAACTTTAAGTACAATATTATTCTTAATATTTGCAAAGGAAAAATCAAAAGAGATAACTAATATTGAAATAATTAAAATTACATTTCGTATCATTGACTAAAAGTTGGTGAATTTATATCACCGAAAGGTGTAAGTGTAATCTTAAACATTAATGAATTTTCAGGTTCAAGTTCTGAGTCAGTATAAAATTCTCTTCTATAAACCAGACCTGCCCTTAAACAATCATTTATGTATTCATAACTTAAATTATAAAATTCTGCAGAATTTGTAATTAGATTTCTCTTTGTTTCAAAAGAAAATTGAGAATTATCATTAGCATTGTAATCTAATTTAGTTTTAAAGTATTCTTGATCACCAATATGTTTTTTTTCTTGTAAAAAATTAAAATCAATATTTAGCGAGCTAAAGTTCATGCTAGTTCCGATTTCATTATAGTTTAAATCCTTATAGTTTTGATCCATAGCGAAATTATAATTTAAACTGATATTGTCATTAATATCTAAACTAGCTGTTCCTACAAGATCTGAAAGTTTTTCATCTAAACTACTTTTGCTAGACATCTTTTTATTTTCTTTCTCATTAATAATTTGAGCTAATGAAAAATCAAAATCCTTGTTGTTGTTTTTAAATTTATAATCAAATCCTAGTGTACCAGTTAAACCAGTTTCAAAATTATTGATATTATCTAATCTATCAAGACTAAATGCGCTTATAGGATCTAATCTTGAACCATCATTCTCTTTTCTCATGCTTCCAGGAGAAAATCTTACAAAGAATTTTGGTGTTAAAAAGTGCTTTTTATTTCCTTGATCTTTTTCAAGCTCTAACTCAGTAAAATATCCAAACGCCCCAAAAAGCTCACTAGTAGGTTCTTCTTTATAAAGATCAATATTTTTAGCCTCATAATTTATATTTTTTATGTTTCCTAAAAATTTGCTTTTAATGCCTTTTTTGGATGTTAAATCTTTCGATGCCCAATTTAAATCATTTATTAAAAAATTTGATAATTTATTAGTATCATAATTATGAATTTTCAAATTAGTTTGAAGATCTAAGTTACCTAATTTATCATCATTAAATAAATTTTTGTCTAAAGTTAATTCTGGTAAAATATATTCATATTTATCATTGTAAGAATCTTTTAAAGTTTCGTAAATACTTGCATTTAAACCTAAAAATAGATCATCTTTTTCATGAGTAAAGCTAAGAGAGCTTTCCAAAGTATTAGTGCTGTAATCTACAAGATTAGATTTTATTTTATAAAGCTTTAAATATTTGTCATTAGAGACATCTTGAACTGTAAGACTTAAAGAATTATCAGAACCACTTTTACCTAAAAAGTTCTTAACATATTTTAAAAAGAAATGAGATTTTTCTCCAGGTTTTTTCGATGCACTAGTATTTTTATACCCAGCAGTATAGCCAAAATCTGCAAGCAAACTAGAATTTTTAAAAGCTTGATGATACTCTCCTAAGAATAGAGGATTTTCTGAAGTAAAGATTCTGCTTGTTAAAGTAAAATTTTTATCCTTTTCAATTGCGAAAAAGTAAGGAACTGAAACCCCAAGCCCAAGATTTTTTGTGTCTGACAATGAAGGTGGTAAAAATCCCGATCTTCTCTCTACTGTTGGGTCTGGATGAGATAATCTAGGAAGATAAAATATTGGAATATTATACACTTTTATTACTGCATTATCATAATAGATAGTTTTATTTTTATTATTATGAAGCATCTGAGATGCCTGAATTGTCCAAGGTGGACACTTATCTTCTTTACGATAATTACATAATGTAAAAATACTTTTTTTAAACGTGCTAGATTGATCATTTAAATTTATCATATTAGCAAATATACGAGGCTTATTATCTTTATTAACTTTAAAATCTTCTTGATTTAAAAAAACTTTGATATCAGTTCCTAAAATTTCTTTTTTTTTAGTATCAATATAGATTTGAGAAAAATTATAAGAATTACCTTTCTTGTCTAAGATTTGAATTTTTCCAACTGATTTAAAAATATTATTTTCGCTTTGATACTCAAAATTTTCTATAAATATTTTATTATCTTCTCTGTCTTGGATAGTAGCTTTTTTTTCTGAAATTATTATGCTTTGATTATTATCAATTAAAATATCTTCAGCATCGATCTTATAAAGTTCTGTTGTAATAACTTTTGTGGCTCCTGTGCTTTTAAAAATTTTACTTTTTTCATTATATTCAGCATACTGAGTTTCAATAAGATTATTTCTTTTATCTTTAACTACTACATTCTCTCTCAATTTTAATACCCCTGTTTGCCTGTTATATTCTACGTAATTACATTTAAATTCATTGCCTTCTTCCGTGGTTACAATTACATCGTTCTCAAAAATTGAAATTTGGTTATCTTTATCAAGAGTGATATTTTTAGCTTGTATTGATACATTTTCAGCAAAACTTTTAGAGTTCAAAAGCAATACAAATATTATGATAAGAAAACTATTTTTCATTGATTTGTAAAATTCCTATAAATGTGAATAAAGTCAATGCAATTACTGGAGCCCATACAGCTAATATTAGGGGAATTCTATCTGTTTGTCCAAGTGCCAGAGATAAATCTTTAAAATAAAACACAAAAACACTTATTATTAATCCAAGCACAGTAAACTTTAAATTATCAGATTTTTTAAGAGTATTCATTGTTAGTATAGATGCTATTGCAGTCATCAGTAATAGAAAAAAAGGCAAAGACAAAAGAGAGTGCAAACTTTGATTTAAAAAGGTTTGATTATAACCATTATTAATTAGCTCTTTATAATTAAGAATTAGATCTAAGAAAGACATAGTGTCAAAATTTTTAAATAAAGTGGTAATTTTCTCAAAATTATAAATTGACTGAATTTTAAGAGTTTCTAGTTCCTTTCTTTCAAAAACTCCTTTTGAAGGTTTGAATAATTCAACATTTATTAATTCCCAATTATTATCTTTTATATTTACCTTTTTTGAAATTATCTTTTCCGTTAAATTATAGTCTTTATCTAAATGAAAAATAGTAACATCAATTAAATAAAAGCCATCTGGTTTGTCAGCAGTAATTATTCTTTGACCATTTTTGGTATTCTCTTTAATCCATAAACCATTCTTGTTAAATGTTACTAAATGATCGATATCCCGAGCATAGTTTGATTTAGTTTTTTCATAATATTTTGACATCGATGAAGTAATAGGATTTGCAATAAATAAAATTATCCATCCTAAAATAAAAGATGTAATTGCTAATATAAAAAAAATTTTTATATTGGAATATCCGAAAACTTTCATAGTTAACAAGTCTCTATTATTTCTTATTTTGATCATAAACCACATACTCGATATAAAGATTATAAAAGGTAAAAGTTGTATTATCATACTGGGTATAAATATACTGGTTAAAATTAAAGGTGTGAAAATGCTCACATTTATATTTTTGAAAAATTCAATTTCTTCAAATAAATTGAGAATTACACCAAAACAATAAAAAATCATTACCCACATCAATACAGTTTTTAAAAAATTTTTTAAAAGATAATTTAAAATTATTTTATTCATGTAGTTTTAGACTCTTTCGAAAATTTTAAACTTAATAAAGAATATAATAAAAATAAAAGTATAAATGGCATAACTAAGAACAAAATTCTTGTCATATCATTTATACCAGTATAACGTACTGTCATTTCAGTAAATACTAGTAAAATAAAACTATAAATAAATACGCTAACTTTATTAAAATACTTTCTTTTTGAATTAATAAGTAATAATGAACAAATCAGAGAAACCACCGGTATATATAGTGGCAAAACTATCCTTCTATTCAAAGCTGGAATAATTTCTTTTTTTGTATCATCTTGACAAATATCATATTTAGATTGATTTGATGTAAAGCAACTTAGTAATTCGTAAGTGCTTGTTTCTTGAATTTTTGGTTTTTTTATAGTAGTTGATGTTAGATTACTTAAATCAATATTTAGTTGCTCAAATTTAATAATTTCATTTTCTGACTTGTCTTTTTTGGAGGATATAATTTGACCATTAAATAAAAATAATTTCTTTTTATCAACTACTCCATTACGAGCTACTATTGTAGTGCTACTTAAATTGGAAACATTAGATGACAAATTTCTTATATTATTTCCTTTATCATGTAAAAAAATATTTTGAACTTCATTATTAAATTTTTTTTCTACTATAAATGTAAATCCTTTAAATACGTCACTAAATTGGTATGTTTTCACTGTAGGAATAAATGAATTTAGTTGCTCTTTACTTAATAGCAAACGAGACTTATGAAGAGTTAATGGTGTTAAAAAAGTTGATAAAATAAGATAAAAAAATAAAATTAAAATTGATATTAAGAAAAATAAATTTACAAGATATATTTTTTTTACCCCAGAGGTCCATAAAATTACAAATTCACTATCTTGGATATGTTTAATTATAAAAATTGTTAGAGCCAAAAGAAAAGAAAGTGGTATGAATTTTGGTGCTATACCAAATAGGTTAAGTAAAGAATATTTAAAGTAAATATCAACTGGGTATCCATTATCGACAATTAAGTCTAAAAAACTCACTGCCCGCACCGTCAGCGCTATTATGGATAGACCGAAAAGAACTACAAAAAAAGTTTTAATTATCTCTATAAAAAAATTTTGATAAATTTTGTTTTGTAACATGAGAATTTATTGTATATAAATAATGCATCCATAACATAAATTCAACTAATGGTTTAAATGAGCCTTATTTCCCATTGAAATGTGATATATTCGGTCTTATATACGATTGCACGATGTTAGAAAATTAAATTATGACTATAAAAATTAACTATCCAAAAAAACTTTCAAAGACTTCTTCAAACGTTGTTTTGTTTTCTAATGAAAAATTTGCAATTCAAAGTTTAAAGAAATACCTTTCAAATTTTGAATACTCATATCTTAGCGATCTTTTAAAAATAAACGATTTAAAAAAAAACTTATTTGTATTTGAATTAAGTTCAAAAAAAAAAATTGTTCTTATTTCTATAAAAAATAACCTTAAACCATCCGATATAGAGAATTTAGGGGCAGAATTTTATGGAAAGGTTAATTATGGAAAAAATAGTGAATATACAATTATTTCTGATAGTGTTGTTGGAAAATATGACAATTTTTTAGGTCATTTTCTTCACGGAATTAAATTAAAATCCTATTCATTCAAAAAATATAAGTCCAAAAAGGATGAAAGAAATATTTCAATTAATGTGATTGGATTAAAAAATAAACCAACAACAAGAAATCAATTAAAATTTAAAGCTCTAGAAGAAGGCACTTTTTTTGCTAGAGATTTAGTTTCAGAGCCAGGAAATGTATTGCATCCAGATGAATATGCTAAAAGATTATCAGCCTTAAAAAGAGATGGCTTAAAAATAAATATATATGATGAAAAAAAATTAAAGAAACTTGGAATGCACGCTCTTCTTGGAGTGGGGCAGGGAAGCATAAGGGGATCCTATCTCGTAACCATTGAATGGAAAGGTTTAAAAAATAATTCAAAACCATTAGCATTTGTCGGAAAGGGTGTTTGTTTTGATACCGGCGGATATTCATTAAAACCAGCGAGATTTATGGAAGACATGACATATGATATGGCTGGATCAGCAACAGTAGTAGGATTAATGAAAAATTTTGCTTTGAGAAAAGCAAAGATAAATGCGGTTGGAGTAGTTGGTCTAGTAGAAAATATGGTCAGTGGAAATGCTCAAAGACCTGGAGATATTGTAAAATCATATAGTGGAAAAACAATAGAAATATTAAATACTGATGCTGAAGGTAGATTAGTTTTAGCTGACGCACTAACATTTACTGAAAAAAAATTTAAACCTAGATTTATTATTGATTTGGCAACCTTAACTGGAGCAATAATTGTTTGTTTAGGTTCTGAATATGCTGGTCTTTTTTCTAATGATGACAAACTTTCAAAGCAAATATTTAATGCGGGTGAAAAAGTAGAGGAGAAAGTTTGGCGTATGCCACTTCATAAAAATTATGATAAACTTATGAATTCTAAAAATGCTGATGTCCAAAACATAAATTATGTTGGTGGCGCAGGATCTACTACTGCAGCTCAATTTTTACAAAGATTTATTTTAAATAAAACTCCTTGGGCACACTTAGATATTGCCGGGATGGCTTTTTCAAAATATGGTGGAGCTCTCAATTCAGGAGGAGCAACAGGGTATGGTGTAAGATTGCTTAATCAACTTGTAGAAGAAAACTATGAGTAATTTAGAACAAACACTCTCAATTATTAAACCTGATGCAGTCGAAAGAGACCTATCGGAAAATATAAAAAAGATTTTTATAAAAAATAATTTAGAAATTAAAGATAGCAAAAAATTGCAGATAACAAAGGATGAAGCAGCAGAATTTTACAAAGTGCATCAATCAAAACCATTTTTTAATGATTTGTGCGCTTATCTTTCTTCAGGGCCAATAGAAGTGATGATCTTAGAGGGTAAAAACGCTATTTCCTTAAACAGAAAATTAATGGGCGCTACAGACCCTAAAAATGCTGAAGAGAACACAATAAGAAAATTGTATGGAATTTCAATTGATAAAAATTCAGTGCATGGCTCTGACTCTGTTGATAATGCTAAAATTGAAATAAAATTCTTTTTTAAAAATTAATTTTTTCGGAAAACTTTAATTATTGCTTCAGGGAAGGCTCGGTATTCTAAATATTGAGTTTTACTTTTTAATATTTTCTCATTGTCGTTTTTTTTAATGTAAAAAAATTTTTGAATTATTATATTTCCAGAGTCTAATTTCTCATTTACGTAGTGAACAGTACATCCAGTTTTTTTTTCCTTATTTTTAATTATTCGAGAAAATGTGTTCAGACCCTTGAATTTTGGCAATAGTGATGGGTGAACGTTTATTATCTTTTTTTTAAAATTTAGTAGGAAATTTCTTGAAATTATTTTCATAAAACCAGCCAGGCAAATAAAATTTATTCTTTTTTCTTTAAGAATTTTCAATATTTTATTCTCAAAATTTCTTTTTTTAGTGTTTACGATAAAAATTGGTATTGAGTTTTTTTTAGCATGTTTAATACCTTCAGCTTTTGGATTATTGCTGATTACTAAATTAATATTAATGGGAAAATTATAATCTCTAGATTTTTTTATTAGATTATTTAAATTCGATCCTTTTCCAGAAATAAAAATACAAGTTCTTGTTTTTACCATTTTAGAGATTTATATAATAACACTCTCTCTCTTTTTTCTGAGATAAAGCCAATTTCATAAGGCATATATTTTTTACTAAAATATTTTTTTATTTTTTTAACATTATTTTTATTAACAATTATACAAAATCCTACACCACAATTAAAAGTTCTTATCATCTCCTCATCAGAGATATTATTCTTTTTCAACCACTTAAATATTTTGTTGACTTTTATTTTTGATAAGTCAATATTTAACGTAAGACTTTCTGGAACCGATCTTAATAAATTTTCAATTAATCCTCCACCAGTAATATGTGCAGCAGAATTAATTAAATTTTTTTTTGTACAATTTAAGATTTCTTTTGAATAAATTTTTGTAGGTTTAATTAATTCTTTTTTTATTTGATTAGTTATTTTTTTCCCTTTTAAAATAGACCTTACTAGAGAAAAGCCGTTTGAATGTAAACCATTTGAAGGGATAGCTAAAACAACATTATCTTTTCTTACTTTATATTTATTTAAAATTTTATTTTTAGAAACTATACCGACACTAAATCCTGCTAAATCAAAACTCTCTTTTGAGTATACTCCTGGCATTTCTGCAGTTTCACCACCAATTAACTTACAACTTGATAAAGAGCATCCTTTAAATATCCCGCTTAAAATTTTTTTTGTTTTTTTTAGTTCCAATTTTCCGACTGCAATATAATCTAAAAAAAAAAGTGGCCTTGCACCTTGAACTATCAAATCATTTACGCACATCGCAACTAGATCAATTCCAATAGTGTCAAATTTTTCAAATTTATTAGCTAGTTCAACCTTAGTGCCCACTCCATCAGTACAGGAAACAATTACAGGGTTTTTTACTTTTAATTTACTAATGTCAAATAAAGATCCAAAACCACCTATAATTTCTTCATCAAAAGGTTTTTTCTCTTTTTTGACATTTTTTTTTGATATTAATGAAATATGGTTAACTAATTTATTTGCTAATGAAATATTCACACCACTTTTTTTGTAACTATTTTGCATTTTTTTCATCAATAAAATGATATTTTAATTTTTATGAAATTTTTAAATTTAATAACGTTTATTTTAATTGTTTTTTTTAAAACTGGAAACGTTTTATGCAATCAAAATATATTCAATGTTAATAATATTGAGATAATAAAAAATCCAGGTTTTTCTAATGAACAGCTTACTAAAAAAGCGATCCTTAAAGGATTTGATGAATTAAAATATAGAATTTTACTTGAGGATGACAAGAAAAAATTGCTGAATTTAAATTATTCCGAAATAAATAATCTTGTAGCCTATTATCAAGTTAAAAGTGAAAAAGAGGAAAATAGACAAGAGTCCAATAAAGTAAATTATAATATTTTTTTTGATAAAGATAAATTATATGATCTTTTTTTTAAAAAGAGTATTTCATATTCTGAAATTTTAAATAAAGAAGTATTTTTACTTCCTTTATTTAAAAAGGATAACCAGATATTTATTTATAACCAAAATTATTTTTATGATAAATGGAATTTAGTAACAGAGAATTCACTTATCGAGTTTATACTACCTTTAGAAAATATAGAAATAATACAAAAAATAAATTCTAATATTGATAATTTGATCTCCCTAGATCTTAAAAATCTTTTCAAAGAATATGAGAATAAGAATTTAGCCTTGATAATTATTGAAGATACCGGACGGGATAAAGTGAAAATATATTTGAAAACAAATATTTCTGATAACGAAATTAACAAAAGTCTTCAGATGCAAAGAGAAAATAAAAATAATGAGAAGTTTTATTTACAAATTATAAATCAAATTAATAAAGAAATAGAAAATATAGTAAAGGCTCAAAATTTAATCGACATTAAAACTCCTTCTTTTTTAAACACCACTTTAATAACTAACAATAAAAACAATTTGGTCGAACTTAATAAAAGATTAAATAGAATTGATCTCATTGATAATATTTATGTTCAAGAATTTAATAATAAATATGTAATTTTAAGAATTAAATATTATGGAAAGCTGAGTAAAATAATTAAACAACTTGAAAAAGAAAAAATTATTTTAAAATTAATCAAAGATAAATGGAGCATTAGAATCATTTAATGAGTCAATTGGTTTTCAAATTTCCTTTTAAAAAGAAATATTTTGAACAAGATTTTTATGTATCAAGTAACAATTTTAGTGCTTATAAACTTATAGAAAGCTGGCCAAACTGGCCAGGCAAGTGGCTAAATATATTTGGAGCTCAAGGTTGTGGAAAAACTCATTTATCAAAAATTTTAGAAAAAAAAATAGGTAAAACTAAAATACTCGAAGCTTCAAAAATAGAAAACTCTTTAGTTTCAAATTTGGATAATTTTGATTGTCTTATAATTGATAATTATAAAGGCAACATTAACGAGAACTTATTATATTCTATTTTAAATCAATCAAAACTTCTTGAAAAATTTATAGTCATAAATAGTATAATTTCTTTAAAACAAAATAAGTTTCAGCTTAATGACCTAAAATCAAGAATTGATAGCTTTGTATTTATTGGGATTGAACTTCCTACTGATGATTTATTAAAAGTGATTATTTCAAAGTCTTTTTCTGACAAACAAATAAATTTAAACCCAAAACTTAACGATTATATTATTAAAAATGTTGAACGATCTTATGAAAAAATGTTTAAGTTTCTTAAGGATGTTGATGATTTATCTTTATCTTCTGGAAAATCTATAAATATTAATTTAATAAAAAAAGTATTAAAACAATGAATAAATATAGAACTCATACCTGCTCTGATCTAGGAGAAAAAGATGTTAATAAAATCATATCTTTATCTGGATGGCTTCATAGAAAACGTGATCACGGAAATTTATTATTCTTAGATCTTAGAGATCATTACGGTATTACACAATGCGTTATTGAAAATAAAAATTCTTTTTTTCCTATTTTAGAAAAAACTAGACCTGAAAGTGTTTTGAAGATTACTGGTGAGGTATTACTTAGAGCGCCGGGAACAGAGAATTTAGAATTAGAAACAGGTAAAATTGAAGTATCAATTCATTCAGTAGAGGTAATATCAAATGCTGAAGAATTACCAATCCCTGTTTTTGGTGAACAAGATTATCCTGAGGATTTAAGATTAAAATATAGATTTTTAGATCTTAGAAGAAATGAGATGCATGAAAATATCGTTTTAAGATCAAAAATAATAAACTTTATAAGATCCGAGATGTTAAAGTTAGGTTTTTTAGAATATCAAACTCCAATTTTAACATCCTCAAGTCCAGAAGGTGCAAGAGATTTTTTGGTTCCAAGTAGATTGAATCCAGGAAAATTTTATGCTTTGCCGCAAGCACCCCAACAATTCAAACAATTAATAATGGTATCAGGATTTGATAAATATTTCCAAATAGCCCCATGTTTCAGGGATGAAGACGCGAGAGCAGACAGAAGTCCAGGAGAATTTTATCAATTAGATATAGAGATGTCTTTTGTAGAGCAAGAGGATGTTTTCAAAGTAGTTGAAAGTTTACTATTAAATTTGTTTAAAAAATTTTCTAATAAAAAAATTCTGAGCGAGAAATTTCCAAGAATCCCATTTAAAACTTCAATGGAAAAATATGGGACGGATAAACCAGATCTGAGAAACCCTTTAATAATTTACGATGTAACAGATGTCTTTAAAAGAGATGACGTTAAATTTGATATATTTAAAAAGTTGGTAAAATCTGGATCTAATGTAAAAGCAATATTAACAAAAAATACAAAGGATAAACCTAGAAGTTTTTTTGATAACGTTGATAAATGGGCAAAAGAACAGGGAGCCTCTGGACTCGCTTATTTTACTTTTGAAAAAGATAAAAATATTCATGGTAAAGGACCAATAGGAAAATTTTTTAGCGAAGAATCTCTTAAAGAAATAATGAAAATTTGTAATGCTGAAATTGGTGATAGTATATTTTTTGGATGTGGAAAATTAATAGAACTTCAAAAAATTTTATCAATTGCTAGAAATAAAATTGCAAAAGATCTAAATTTGATTCACGAAGATCAATTTGCTTTTTGTTGGATTGTTGATTATCCAATGTTTGAGGTAGAAGAGGGTTCTAAAAAAATAATATTCAGTCACAATCCCTTTTCAATGCCACAAGGAGATATCAAAAATTTAGATTTTAAAAATCCTCTTGAAATGAAAGCTTTTCAATATGATATCGTTTGTAATGGAGTAGAATTATCCTCTGGAGCGATTAGAAATCATATACCAAGTTTGATGTACAAATTATTTTCTATAGCTGGATATACAGAAAAAGATGTTAATGAGAAGTTTAGTGGCATGATCAATGCTTTAAGTTATGGCGCCCCACCTCATGGCGGAATAGCCCCAGGGGTTGATAGAATAGTTATGTTATTAGCAAATAAAAAAAATATCAGGGAAATAACTTTATTTCCAATGAACCAAAATGCACAAGACTTAATGATGAACGCTCCATCAAAAATAGAAGAAAGACAATTAAGAGAATTAGGACTTAAAATTGATAAGAAAAAAAATTAGTTTTTAGTTTTTAGATTAATCCTGACATCCGAAAGATCTACTAATTTATCCTCATAATTGCTCCTTACAAAGCCTTTTGAAGTAATATTTTTTACAATTTTGAGAAATTTATCATCTGATACTTCATTTTCTAGGCTTTTCGTACTAGCTATCGAAGGAGTATGTGCCAGTTCCTCTTTTCCCAAATATGAGATAGCTAGCTCTCTAAAAACGTAATCTAAGATTGAAGAGGCACTTAAAATTCTGTCATTTCCGACTACATTTCCTGACGGCTCAAATTTAGTATCAATAAAAGCATCTACATACTCTTCTAGCGGAACTCCATATTGTAAGCCCAAAGATATAGCTATAGCAAAATTGTTCATCATAGCCTTTACTAATTCACCTTCTTTGTTCGTATCAATAAAAATTTCTCCAATTTTTCCGTCATCATACTCACCTGTATGTAAATAAACTTTATGATCTCCAATTTGAGCTTTTTGAATATATCCTTTCCTTCTATCAGGCATTTTAAATCTGGATTTATTTTTAGCCTTATTATTGATTGGATCAAAATCAGGTTCTTTTTTTGGTGTTTTTAATTTTTTCTCCAAATTTTTTGGAATGGAATTTTCAACTTTTATGCTATTAGATTTTTCGTTTGTATTATCTCCAATTCGTTTAGTTTTTCTATTATTCAATTTAACGTCAATTACTTCAACATCTCCGTCTGTTCTTTTGTCGATTTTGGACAGTTCGTTTTCATTTAAATCTTCAAGATTGTGAACGGTTTTAAAAGTACAAGTATAATAAGTTTCAACGACAAATTTTTTCATAAATAAATGGAATCTAATATTTTAATGATATATATAATTATTGATAAGTGTCTATATTAAAATTATACACTTGTTAATTGTGTGGATTTAAAATTTCAAAAATGAACTTAAAAATTATTTTTACATGGTGGAACAGACAAACTCTAGGAACTTTTTTAAAGACTATATTTTCAGGCAAATTTGTTGGCAAAGATCATCTCGGTAACAAATATTATACAAACAAAAAAAATGAGAGATGGGTTATTTACTCAGGAAATATTGAAGCAACAAAAATTACCTCTGATTGGTATTTGTGGATGCATCATACAATTGACAAAATTCCTGATGAAAATGAAAAGAAATATAAATGGCAAAAAGAGCACTTGGAAAACAAGACAGGAACAAATGAGAGGTATCAACCGGTTAAGATTAAAAAAAATAACATTAAAAAGAAATATGAATCATGGAAATAAATATTTAATATTTTTTCTAATTTCTTTTGTTTTTTTCCACAACTTTTCATTCTCTGAAGATAAAATTACAAGTAGCCCGCTTATAAATTTAGACCAAATCAAACCTAGCTTTGAGGAGCCAGAGTCTAACGAAGAAATAATTAGTGGAAAAAGTTTAAAAATAAAAAAAAAGAAAGGTAAAATTACTAAAGAGTCTTATGCTGTGTTGATAGGGTTAGATAAAATTACGGCTAAATCATCGGAAATTGTCGTTAATTTAGATAAAACAAAAAAATTTGGTCAATTAGAAATCAAGATTTTAAAATGTGGAAAAGTAAAAGTTAACAATAAGCTCGATGATGTAGCCTATATGCAGGTAAAAGACCTCTCAAAAAATGAGAACGATAAAGTGTTTATTTTTAATGGTTGGACTTTTTCCTCTGATCCAAACTTAACACCATTTGATCATGCAATATATGATTTACAATTACTTGAATGTTATAGCATTTAATAAAATTTTTCTTTTGCAAGCCAATTAGTATCAAAATTAGATTCAACAAATTTTTTATGATTTAAAATTTTTTTATGTAAATCTATTGTTGTAGTAATACCCTCTAAAACAAATTCATCTAAGGACCTTAAAGTTCTTTGAATTGCCTCTGTTCTGTTCCTTCCTTTACAAATTACTTTGGCAATTAAACTGTCATAATAAGGTGTAATTTTACAACCTTGAAAAATAGATCCATCCACCCTTGTTCTAAATCCAGAAGGTTGATGACATACGGTAATAGTTCCAGGACTTGGCTGAAAATCTAAAGCAGGATTTTCCGCATTAATTCTACACTCTATTGAATGACCTCTCGGGTCTATATCACTTTGTTTCAAAGCTGTATCTCCAGAAAAAGCTATCCATAGTTGCTCTTTTACAATATCAATTCCAGTTTGAACTTCTGTAACAGGATGCTCAACTTGAACTCTAGTGTTCATTTCTAAAAAATAAAATTTTCCATTTTCATAAATAAACTCAACTGTCCCTGCACCTTCATAGTTTATCTGTTCTACCATTTTTACTGTTTTTTCTAACAAATCTTTCCTTTGTTTTTCAGATAAAACTGGGCTTGGTGTTTCTTCAATTAATTTCTGGTGTCTCCTCTGAACAGAACAATCTCTTTCCCCTAGATGAACTGTCTTATTTTTTCCTGACATTATCTGTACTTCTATATGTCTAGGATTTCTAAAATATTTCTCAATATAAAGTTCATCGTTACCAAAAAATTTTTTAGCCTCATTTTTTGCCAGTAAGAATAAGTTTTCAAGTTGATTTTCCTCTTCTACAATTTTCATTCCTTTTCCTCCACCACCTCCAGCTGCTTTTATCAAAACTGGATATCCAATTTCTTTACATATAGATTTTGCTTCTGTGAAAGATTTTACTCCCCCCTCAGATCCTTCAATAACCGGTAGCCCATATTTTTTTGCTATTCTTTTTGCCTCAATTTTATCTCCCATTTTTGAAATAATTTCAGCACTCGGTCCAATAAACTTGATACCGTGCTTATTTACAATTTCCGAAAATTTTGCGTTTTCGGATAAAAATCCATAACCTGGGTGAATTGCTTCTGCACCAGTTAAATCAACAGCTGACATAATTGATGATATATTCAAATAACTATTTTGAGGTTGATGAGAACCAATGCAAACACTTTCATCTGCTAATCTGACATGCATCGCATCGGAGTCAACATCCGAA
>CACFUE010000007.1 GCA_902569465.1 uncultured Pelagibacteraceae bacterium
TTCTCTCTCTAATATTTCTAGCCTTAATTATTTTTTTTCTAGATGTTTACGGCGTAAATTTTACTAAACCAATTAGGGGATTTATTAATGATGTAGTTTATCGTGTTACTTATTTAGCATCTACACCTACACGATTTTTTCCAAAAGCTAGTAAAAATTTTTCAAGTTATTTCAATGTAAGAGAGGAAAATAAAAGATTAAAAGAAGAAATAGAAAAATATAAATCTCAAGAGTTAAATGTTGAATTTTTAACGGATGAAAATAAAAACTTACAAAAAATACTGGAAACAGAATATTTTAATAAAAATTTAAGTAATATTGTTTTAGCTAAAGTCTTAGTCGATAAAAACAGTCCATTTTTGAAATCAATTGTGATTAATAAAGGAACTAGCACTGGTATTTTAAAAGGTATGCCTGTAACTAAAGACAATTATTTAGTAGGTAGAGTTGTTGAAACAAATTACTTATCTTCAAGAGTTTTATTGCTTAACGATCTAAATAGCAGAATACCAGTAACTTTAGATCAAGGAGCTCAAGCTATATTATCAGGTAGCGGTACCAAAAATCCAATTTTAGAATATTTACCCGAGGATTATGAAATTTTAGAAGAAATAAATATTTTTGCATCTGGTAAAGATGGAATATTTTCACCAGGCACTCCTATAGGAAAAACTAATAAAAATGGTGACGTAGATTTATTTATTGATCCTAATCAACTTTCATTTGTTACAGTAAACCTAAGCATTCAAAATAAGGGAAATATGTAATGGCTAAATCTTCAATTATAAATAAGATTTACAATGCAGGTCCTTTACTTCTTTTATACTATCTTTGTATAAGTGAAGTAGATACAAATCTTGAAAAAGTTTTCGAAATTTTTACTTTAAATTTTCAGATTATTCTTATTTACTTTTGGGTACTTAAAAGACCTGAAATTATGGCCAACGGCCACATTTTTTTAGCTGGATTAATAAATGATGTGGTTATGGGTTTTCCTTTAGGAATAAGCTCATTGTCATATTTAATAATTATATTTGTCGGCACATATGTAAGAAATAAAAGTGTGAATACCACCATCGCATCTGATTGGTTTACATTCTTGATGGCCATGATTTTCTCTAATTTACTATTCTTTTCCTTACTAAACAATTTCTCAGAACTATCATTCACTTATTCAAAAATTGGATACAATATGTTTTTTACTTTATTTATGTTTCCTATATTTTGGTTATTATTTAATATCTACCAAATTACTTTCATAGGTAACCGAGATGCTTAGCCCAAGTTCAGGTAATACAGTAATAAAATCAAAATTAATTAGTAGAAGAATGTTTTTACTTACTGCAGCTAAAGCAGTAGTAATGTTTGGAATAGTGGGCCGACTAGTATCTTTACAAATTAATGAAAGGACAAAATATAAGACTTTATCAGACAAAAATAGATTTAGAGAATGGAAATTAGCTCCAGAGAGAGGTGTTATAAAAGATTTTTTTGATAAAGAAATAGCCTCAAATGAACAAGTTTACCAGGTACATTTAATTCCAGAAAATTCTAAAGACATTGAGAAGTTATTTGTAAGATTAAAAACAATTTTAAATATTACGGATAAGAAACTGTTTTATCTGAAGAGAATAATTGCTAAACAAAAACCATGGGAACCAATAATTGTATCTGATAATATTACATGGTCTGAATTTTCAAGATTAAATTTATTCCTTCACGAGCTTGAAGGTGTTAAACCTGTTGTATCAGTAGCAAGAATGTACCCTGATAATTCATCAGCACATATTCTTGGTTACGTATCTCAAGTAAGCGAAAAAAGACTTACAAACGAAAAAATATTTGAAAGATTTACATGTACCTGGAATGAGTGTTGGAAAAACTGGTCTTGAAAGAAAGCTCGATGAGGAAATTATAGGCAAAATTGGTTTCCAAAGATATGAGGTTAACGCTTATGGCAAAAGAATAAAACAAATACAAATTAACGAAGGTCAAGCAGGAAAAAGTTATAAAACAACTTTAGATTTTGAGGTTCAAAAATATACTAATGAATTACTCAAAGATAAAGCTGCTGCGGTTTGCGTGATGGATATTTATAACGGAGATATTGTTTCACTTGTATCCTCGCCCACTTTTGAACCTAATGAGTTTGTCCATGGTTTAGACAAAAAATATTGGAACAGCTTAATTAAAAATGAGATGAGACCTTTAACAAATAAAACAATTGCAGGTTTATATCCGCCTGGCTCAACAATTAAAACTTTAGTGGCACTTAGCGCATTAGAAAATGGTGTTGTAAAACCTTTAGATACATTTACATGTAAGGGAAAAATAGAGCTATATGGAGAAAAATTTCATTGTTGGGAAAAAAAAGGGCATGGAATAGTAAATTTAAGAAAGGGGATTCAAAGATCTTGTGACGTTTATTTTTATGAGGTTGCTAGAAAACTTGGAGTAGACAGACTTTCTGAAACTGCCAAAAAATTTGGACTAGGGCAAAAAGTTCTTACTGGTTTTATTGAAGAAAGATCCGGTGTTGTCCCTAATACCAAATGGAAGAAAAAATTTATTGGTCAAAACTGGTATTTGGGTGAAACACTACACTCAGGAATAGGTCAAGGATATTTTCAAAGTACACCTCTACAGCTTTGTTTAATGACCGCACAATTAGCAAACGGTGGATTTAAGATCTACCCAAGAATTATTTTTAATGAGAAAAAAAATAATTTGAAGGATTATCTTGATTATAAAAATAAAAATCCAAATGATCCACTTCCTACCGACTTACTGGTTTCAAATTTTGAGTTAAAACCTCTCTTTAAAAATCAAGAAAATATAAATTTAATAAAAGATGCAATGTTTTCATCCTCAAATGAACCGGGTGGAACTTCTTATAGACATAGATTGGAAGATAAAAAATTTACATTCGCAGGTAAAACAGGCTCATCACAAATTAAAAGATTTACCGAAGCTCAACGAGAGGCAGAAGTAAAACAAGAGAGCTTGCCCTATAAAGATAGAGATCACGCCTTATTTGTTGCATTTGCGCCTTATGACGATCCAAAATATGCGATCAGTGTTTTAGTCGAGCATGGAGGATCAGGCGGTAAGGCCGCAGCACCTATTGCAAAAAAAGTTATAAAAAAAGTTCTTGAACGACATGATTTAAGAATGAGAATAAATAATCTATTGGGGGAATCAGTTTAATGTTTAGAGCCAGATCAATCCAATCATCATTAAGTATAAAAGATAAATTTTTATCAATAGACTACATTTTGGTCTTTGCAATTTTTATCCTTGGGCTTGTGAGCATAATGGCAATGTATTCAACGGATGGTGGTGAACTAAAGTATCATACTAACAGTCACATTATTCGTTTTTTTGTTTTTTTTGTCATGTTTTTATTTCTTTCATTTATCCAAATTAGATTTTGGCATAGTCAAAGTTATCTTATCTATATTATATTTTTTATATTATTGCTTGGAGTAAAATATTTTGGCCTCACATCTTCTGGTTCGAAACGATGGCTAGATCTTTATTTTATGAATTTACAACCTTCAGAACTAATGAAGATCGGTCTGATTTTATTTTTGGCAAAATATTATCATAGAATATCTATTGAAAACATAAATCAAATGAGATTCTTATTTTTACCTATAGTTGTATTAATTGCGCCAATAATTTTAGTAGCTACTCAACCAGATCTTGGAACTGCTTTATTAATAGCTGCTGGAGGTCTGACAGTTGCATGGTTAGCAGGTGTAAGAGTGAAATTTTTTGTTATATCTGGTTTCTCCTTTCTCGCTTTGCTGCCGATAGCTATTTCTTTTTTAAAGCCTTATCAAAAATCTAGAATTTTAACTTTTCTTAATCCTGAAAGGGATCCATTAGGTGCTGGTTATCAAATTATACAATCAAAAATTGCTATTGGTTCAGGCGGGTTATTTGGTAAAGGTTTTTTACAAGGTTCTCAGAGTTATTTAGATTATTTACCGGAGAAGCATACAGATTTTATTTTTACTCTTTTTTCAGAGGAATTTGGATTTTTTGGCTCTTTGTTCATTTTACTGTTATATGCAGTAATAGTTTGGAGAATAGTAAAAATTGGCAATGTGACTAGGAGCAATTTTGGGAAGCTATATTGTTACAGTTTTGCTACTGCTTTTTTTATCTATGTGGTAGTTAATATGATGATGGTTTTGGGTTTATTACCGATTGTTGGGTCCCCACTTCCAATAATGTCTTATGGAGGATCTTCGATGATGGCAATAATGCTGGGCTTAGGAATAGCCATGTCGTGTAAAATTTATAAAGATACTCCGGTTAATTAAATTTAAAACCTAATTTGGTCAAATTTAATTTTATATATTACTTGTATATTTATGAAAATGATGGTTAGTTTATGAAAAAAAATATGTTTGGCGATAAGAAAAAAAAAATAACTGACTCTGAAAGATCGTTAATAAGCGAAACAGTTAGTATAGAAGGCACAATTAATAGCTCAGGAGCTATTGATGTGGCAGGTTTAATAAAAGGGCCAGTCTTCTCAAAAGAAATAATCGTAAGAGAGACTGGATCAATTACAGGAACTATTGAAGCTGATCACGTAGAAATTCATGGTCACCTAGATGGTAAAATTTCAGGACAAGACGTAGTAATTGGTGCGACAGGAACAGTTAAGGGAGATATTGAATTTGGTAATAATTTGAAAACTGAAAATGGCGCAGATATTGATGGCTATATCAAAAAATCAAATTCATCTAAATCTAAATTAACTGGTGATTTTTTATTCGGCAAAAAGGATAAAAAAGAGCAAAGTGAAACAGACGAGAGACCTGAAGTTGTAAACAAAGAAGCTATAGCATAATCTACCGCACTATAAATTTAATAAACATTGCAATATAATTTAACTATGGAAAATTATAAGTGCAAATCTGTTGGTATAATCGGCGCAGGTATTCAAGGAGTTTGTATTGGACTTCAATTAATTAAAAAAGGAATTCCAGTTACATTATTTGATCGACATGACCCACTATCTACAAAATATAAACCAGCCTCATATGGTAACGCGGGTCATTTCTCTCCTTATGCAGTTTTGCAATTTAACCGCCCAGATGTTTTATACGATGTTCCTAAAATGCTTCTTAGTTCTTATGGTCCTTTAGCTTTAAAATGGAATTATATACCAAAAATGTTTAGATGGTTTACTTATTATTTTAAAAATTGTAACAAAAAATCTATGTTGCATACAGCTAAATACATGCACCAAATATTAAGTTTATCTAACGATGCTTATGAAGAAATTTTTCAGGAAATTGATACTTCTGGTTTAGTTGAAAGAAAGGGAATTATATATGTTTGGACAAATAAAAATCTTAAAAGCAGAGAATTAGAAATTAAAGTTCGAGATGATTTAGGAATAAAACAAAAACTCTTAAATCAAAAAGAGATTTTAGAATTAGAACCAAATTTAAATCCAGTTTTTGATGCAGGAGTTATATATGAATCAGCAATGCATGCTAGAGATCCTCATGGAATCCTAAAAAAAATATTTAAATTATTTTTAGAAAAAGGCGGAAAATTTATTCAAACTGACATTAAAAAACTAGAGCAAATAAATGTAAATCAAACAGAAGTAAGGACTGAGAGAGAAGTTTATAAATTTGAAAAATCAGTAATAGCCTCGGGAGCTTTTTCGAAAAAATTAACTGATCAATTAGGTGAAAATATACCTCTAGACACTGAAAGAGGTTACCATGTTCACTTTAAAAACAAAGATCATCTTATATCAAGGCCAGTAATTTTTTTAGATAGAGGATTTGGAATGACACCAATGAACCAAGGTTTAAGAGCTGTAGGCACAGTGGAACTGGGCGGATTGAAAAATCCACCCTCAAAAAAAAGATTAGAATATATTGTTAATTGCGCTAAGGAATTACTTCCTCAATTAGACCATCACGATGACGAATGGCTAGGTTTTAGACCAACTTTACCTGATTTTTTACCAATACTTGGTCCATCATTGAAAAATAAAAATATTATCTATGCTTTTGGACATCAGCATTTAGGCTGGACTTTGGGAGCTATTACAGGCAAGATTATTTCTAAAATAGTTGCAGGAGAAAAAACAAATTTAGATTTAACTCCTTACAGCTCAAAAAGATTTAATTAGGAATTATTTGTCAAAAAATTATATAGCTTATTCATTTTTAACTTTAGCAGCTTTATTTTGGTCAGGAAATTTTATTATTGGCAAATTTGCGACTTTATTTGAAGTCCCACCACTAACTCTAAATTTTTTAAGATGGGTTATGGTATGGTTTATATTGATACCTTTTACAATAAAAGAAATTATAGCTAAGAGAAACTATATTAAAGAAAACTTTTTTGTAATAAGTGTTATGGGTATATTAACTATTAGTACTTTTAATTCAGTTGTCTATTTTGCATTAAACTACACGCAAGTAATAAATGCAGTTTTAATGTTAGCCGCAATCCCTCCTACAATAATTATTTTTTCATCAATTATGAATATTGAAAAAACAAATATTTTTCAAATATCTGGGTTGATATTATCAATATTTGGAGTAGGAACTATCATTTCAAATGCAGATATCCAAAAAATAATTTCTTTAAGTTTTAATAAAGGTGATATATGGATGTTAGTCTGTGTTTTGAGTTGGTCGTTATATTCGACATTACTTAAAAAAAGCAAACTTGAATTATCTCAATTTTCTTTAATTCAAACAATGGTAACTGTAGGATTAATTTTTTTATTTCCACAATTTCTATATGAACAATCGATCGGATTAGACTTAAAAATAAATAAAGCTTTTATCTTTATTTTAATTTATGTTGTTATTTTTCCAGCTATCGCAGCATATTATTGTTGGCAGAAAGCTATTGATCTCATAGGACCCAACAGATCATCTATGTTTATTCAACTAATGCCACTTTTTAGTGCATTGATGGCAATAATAATTTTTAAAGAAAAATTTCAATTTTATCATTTAATTGGAGCTACTTTTATAATTTCTGGTATTTATTTATCAAATAGAAAAACCCAATGATTAAAGTTGCAGTAATAGATGATTATCAAAATGCTTTTCAACAGATTGTTGATACAAAAAAATATAAAGATAAATTTGATTTTAAAGTTTTTAATGAACCTTTTGTAGACGAAAAAGAAGCTGCAGTTGAACTATCAGATTTTGAAGCTTTATTTATCATGAGAGAAAGAACGCCAATTAAAAAGACTTTAATAGAAAACTTACCTAAATTAAAATACATTATGACCTCTGGAATGAGAAATCGAGCGATTGATTTAGAAACAGCAAAGAGCAAAAATATTATTGTTTGTGGTACAGAAATTAATTCTAATCCTGCAGCTGAAGTTACTTGGGCTTTAATTCTAGGACTTTATAGAAACATGAAACAGGAAATTGACAATATGTTTCAAGGATATTGGCAAACAACAATTGGTTTTGAATTGAAAGGTAAAATGCTAGGTTTAATCGGTCTTGGAAAAATTGGAACTCAAGTTGCAAAAGTTGCAAAAGCTTTTGGAATGGAAGTTTGCGCTTGGAGTGAAAATCTAAATTTATCTCATGCAAGTGAACTTGGTGTATTACCTATGAGTAAAGAAGATTTACTTAAAAACTCAGATATAATTTCTATTCATTTAGTTTTAGGTGAAAGATATAAAAACTTAATAGCAAAAAAAGAAATTGAAATGATGAAAAAAACTAGTTTTCTAATCAATACTTCGAGAGGCCCAATTATTAATGAAAACGATTTAGTTGAAGCTTTAAAAGATGAAAAAATAGCTGGTGTTGGTTTAGATGTTTATGATAAAGAACCTCTTCCGCAAGACCATAAACTTAGATTTTTTCCTAATGCTTTATTACTGCCCCATATCGGTTACGTGACTGTTGAAAATTATTCAAAATTTTATTCCCAAATGATTGAAAATTTAGAAAGTTGCCTAAAAAACAAACCTCTACGGATAATCTCATAGAAAAGCACTTCCATTACAGGTTGTACTATATATAAACTCATTTTGAGTGATTCGTTTGTTTTATAACGAACAAATCTCTGCTTAAATTAGGAAAATTATATAAGGGAGTATGAAAAAAATTTTAGGCTGTTTACTTGGACTCACTTTATTAACTGGTTGCGCAGAGTCTTTAGCTTTATTAGGACCTACCTCTACCGCAGTAACCGGTGGAAAAATTACACAATCAGCTTTTTCTACAGCAATAAATTATGGAGTAAAAAAACAAACTGGAAAAAGTGCGATGGAACATATGATGACATATGCTGAGGAAATGAATCCGCAGAAAAAGAAAGAGCCCTGCCTATCATTTGCTGAAAAAACTAACTCAGAAATTTGTGCTATTGTGAAAAAGCAATTAAAAATAACTAAATCGAAGATCTTAGAAAAATCAAAAGAAAGCTCTTTAAAAGATCTTATTTCATCACTTCAGCCCAACATAAATAAAAAATACAAAATTAAGTACTTAGATTAACAAATTTAGAACGAAATCAGCC
This sequence comes from uncultured Pelagibacteraceae bacterium, assembly GCA_902569465.1. Taxonomy (GTDB): domain Bacteria; phylum Pseudomonadota; class Alphaproteobacteria; order Pelagibacterales; family Pelagibacteraceae; genus Pelagilacustribacter. The sequence goes on from CACFUE010000007.1 coordinate 8,551, forward strand.
TAGCAAATTTAAGATCTTGACAACCTTGGGTTGTGTTAATAAAATTAATGCTCTCACAATTAACTTTTAATTAAAGATGAAGCAGATATGAACCAATTAAAACAAATTTCGCACATGAAAAAAATATTGATTTTATTATCAACGATTTTCTTACTAAATGGGTGTGCTGAGTCTTTAGCATTACTCGGTACTGGCACATCCAACGGAAAAATATTACAGTCTTCTCTTAATACAGCAGTAAGTTATGGAGTTAAAAAACAAACAGGGAAAACTCCTTTAGAACACGTTATTGCTTACGCAGAAGAAAAAAATCCTGAGAGAAAAAAAGAAACCTGCATTTCTTCATTTGAAATAACAAGATCTGAATTTTGCACGATTGTTAAAAAACAAATTAAGTCTAAAAGCAATGATATGATGGAAAAGACCACAGAAATTGCGAAAAAATATCCAAAAAAAATAATTAAAGAAATATCTAAGATTGAAAAGATAGCCAAAAAATCAATTATTTATAATAGAAGGTAAAATTAATTTTTTTCTTAAAAGATGGCCCCAATACAAATAATTGGGACCACCTAGTTTATTTTTATGCAGCTAAAGCTTGCTTAATGTCTGCAATGATATCATCTGGATGTTCAATACCAATTGACAGTCTCACATAGCCTGGTGTCACACCTGCCGCCGCTAACGCTGCATCATCTAATTGACTGTGCGTCGTAGTAGCTGGGTGAATTGCTAAACTTCTAGCATCGCCAATATTAGCAACGTGATATAACATCTTTAAGTTATCGATGAATTTAGCACCTGCTTCTTTTGTACCAACGTCCATTCCAACTAAAGAACCATATCCACCTTGCATGTATTTTTTAGCTCTTTCTTTAATCTCGCCTTGGTGATTAGTAGGGTAGATCACATTTTTAACCTTCTTTTGCGTCTCTAAGAACGAAACTACTTTTTCTGCATTACTACAGTGTTGTTTCATTCTAAGAGCAACTGTTTCTAAACCTTGAATAATTTGAAAAGCATTAAAAGGACTTAAAGGAGCACCTAAGTCTCTCAATAAAACCACTCTTGCTCTAATTACAAAAGGAATATTAGCTCCTGTTAATTGAGGAACTGCATCTGCCCATATTGCACCACCATAACTTTGATCAGGTTCGTTTATTAATGGTTGTCTTTTTCTGTCTTTAATCCAGTCAAAGTTTCCACCATCAACAATTATTCCACCAATTGAAGTTCCGTGACCACCAATATATTTAGTCAAAGAGTGCATTACGATTGCAGCTCCATGAGCTAAAGGTTTACATATTACTGGCGAAGCTGTGTTATCGATAATTAAAGGAATACCTTTTTTTCTACCGATATCTGAAACTTCTTTGATTGGGAATACACGAAGATAAGGATTTGGACAAGACTCACCGTAGTAAGCTCTTGTTTTATCGTCAGTAACTTTTTCAAAGTTTTTAGGATCTGCAGGATCTGCAAATCTAACCTCAATACCTTGCTGTCTTAAAGTATTTTTAAATAAGTTTACTGTACCTCCGTATAAGTCAGTTGAAGCAACTATATTATCTCCAGCCTGTGCTAAGTTTTGAATACACATTGCTGTTGCTGCTTGACCTGATCCAACTGCTAACGCTGCTACACCACCCTCAAGAGCGGCAACTCTTTTTTCTAAAACGTCAACTGTTGGGTTCATGATACGTGTGTAAATGTTACCAAATTCTTTTAGACCAAATAAATTTGCAGCATGTTCTGCATTTTTAAATTGGTAAGAAGTTGTTTGGTAAATTGGAACTGCTACAGCTGTTGTAGTAGGATCAGCTCTGTAATCACTACCATGTAAGCCAATAGTTTCCGGATGTTTAAAATCAGCCATTGATTTTCCCCCTTACTGTTTTTCTTATTGTCTCGTTCATTTTTTCTCCATTCTTGGAGAAGAATGAACGAATATTAATTCTGTTCATCTTCTCCTTTTTAGTACTTCGGCGAATGCCAGGTGTACAATATGGTTCAAATACCCGGTTTAATTTTAGATTTTCCAAAAAAAAACCACCGACTAAAGCGGTGGTCTGAAAGACTTAGGCGCTTTAGCAGGATTTATTAAGCGCCCGCAAGTTGCTTTAACTCAGCGCTATTTAAAATATAGCAAGAAAATAAGGATATTGTCAACTATCAATTAAATATTATTCCAGAACAATTTTGCAAGGTTTATTCCAGACAAATCTTTATATGCAGTTAGTCCTGTAGGACTAGTAACATTGATATCGCCAATTAATTTCTCTTGTACAAAATCAACACCTGCAAAATATATATTATTTTTTACTAACAATTTACCAATTGCTCTGCTTGCATTAACTTCCTTATTTGTGAGCTTTGTTAATTTTGCTTTAGCTCCTTTACTCATATTAGATAAAATACTTCCTTTTTTAGGTACTCTAGAAATAGCACCTACAATCTTTCCTTTAATAATAAAAACTCTTTTATCGCCTTTAGAAATCCCAGGTAAAAACTTTTGAAAAAATAAATGATTATGAATTTTCAATAATTTTCTAATTTTGCTCGCGTTAAAGGTTTTTAGTAAAATTACGTTATTACCACTAAAACCATTGATAGGTTTAACCACAACAGCTTTGTATCTTTTACAAAAACTTCTAATTTCTGAAATGTTTTCACTAATTAAAGTTGGAGGCATATACCTCATTAAATTAATAGAAAATAACTTTTCAGATATGTTTCTTACAGCAAAAGGGTGATTTATAATCTTTACCTTCTTAGAGATATGGTTAAGTAAGAATGTTGTATATAAATAACGATTATCAAAAGGTGGATCATTTCTGATTAATATAACTTTAGATCTTTCTAAATTTAAAGTAACAGTTTTTAATAGTGAGTAGAATTTCTTTTCATTTTCATATATTTTTATATGTTTACAAGAAGCTAAAACTTTTCCATTTAAAAAACTCAAATTTTCAGGTTCAAAATAATATATTTTATAACCCCTTTTTTGTGCTTCAGCTGCTAGGAGTATAGTTGTATCAGTTCTGATATTTACTTTTTTAAGATCAGAACCCTGAATAGCTAAAATTTTCGTCATGATTTATTAAGAAATCTAATTTTTTTGTTTTATTATATTGTTCAATCAGCATTTCTGCTCTAGTTTTTTTATTACTAATTATTTCCTCTATATGTTTTAAATAAATTGTTTCATTTTTTCCGCTTTTATTCAGTTCATTCCTTTTTGCTAAGCCTATTTTTGACAAATCTAAAAATATTTTTGCCCAATCAATTAATTTTTTATCTTGAAGCAATGTATTTAATCCTTGTTTAGGAGCATTTAAATACGCTTCCATAACTTCTTCCTTTTTCCAATTTTTAATTATTTCATAAGTCTCATCTAAAGAGCCATAAATTAATCCAGTAAAAAATGAGGGACCGTTACAAATACAACCAAAATTACATGTATCTAGAGATCTAAATTCTAAAACTTGCTTTAATCTTATCTCAGTAAAAATTGTACCTAAATGATTTTCAAAATCTTCTAAAGTTGGTTTTTCTCCTTTTAAAAAACTTAGGTTGCTATTTAAAAAATCTTTAAAAGTTTGGCCGTTTGGCGAGTAGTATTTTCCGTTTTTTTTAAGAAATAAAATTGGGTAACTTATTGCATGATCAATATATTTTTCAAAATTAATATTTTCAAAAGCAATAGGCATTATCCCACCTCTATTAGTTTCTTGCCAAACTTTTCCTCTATAAGATAAAAAACCTGAAAGTTTATTTTCATTAAAAGGAGAGTTTGCAAAAAGAGCAATAGTTAGAGGGGCTAAATAGTTTCCGATTTTAAATTTTTTTTCAAAATCTTCTTCAGAAGTGTAATCATAATTAATCTGAATTCCGGCAGTTTTATACATCATATCTAAACTTAACTTCCCACCTTTTGGCATTTCAGATGTCATAATTTTGTAGCGCTCTTTAGGACTTTTAGGGATTTCAATTAATTTATTAAAAGGATCGTACGCAATAGACGAAGTTGTAATTGAAGTAGAGCTAAAAACATCTTTTAGTTCATTGAAATGAGAACTATTTTCTGAACAAACTAAATGTATGTTTTTAAAAGGAGCACCTGATAATTCATATTGAAATCCTGGTTCAGTAGTAATCTTTTGATTTTCTTTTTTTAAACCAATTATTTTATCTTTTTCATATTGAAGTTGCCAACCATTATTTTTAAGGAGCTCAAATACTTTTTTTATTTTTTCATAATCAATTCTTTTAAGATCTTTTCTATTAAAAAGAAATTTTTCATGCTCAACTCCAATTCTAAGATTAGTATTTTTTTTAATACCGTCGTTAAAATATTTAATTAATTGGCTTTTATTTTCAATGAATGAAGTTGATTTATTAGTCAAACGTTTTTAACTCTAATACATTTCCGTTAGGATCTTCAATAAAAAATGTATTTTGCTCAAATTCAGTGCCTTCAAATCTTGTGTAAGGTTTATCGATGTAATTTATTTTATTTGCCTCAATATTTGCTTTAATTTTATTAAAAACATCTTTTTTTAAATGCACACCAAAGTGAGGAACTGGTACTTGTCCCATATCCACATCATGTCTCTCTCTGGGAAGTTTCATTGATGTCTGATGTAAAGTAAGTTCGTTACCCCAAAAATCGATATCAACCCATTTGCCGTCTTCACGGTTTCCAGTTTTGCATCCTAAAATATCAGTATAAAAAGCTTCCGCTTTTTTTAGATCCCCTGCTGGAATTGCTAAATGAAATGAACTACTCATGCAAATTTATATATATTCTTCTTTAAATTTATCAAGTAGTCATTATATACATCTTATGAAAGATTATTTAGAGTCTATAAAAAAAAGAGATCCTGCGGCAAAATCTATACTGAGTATCATTCTCACGTACCCCGGTGTAAAGGCAGTTTTCTTTCATCAAATATCTAACTTTTTTTACAAAGCTGGATTTGATTTAATAGCAAGAATAATTTCACAAACAGTTAGATTTTTTACAGGTATTGAAATTCATCCTGGAGCCAAGATAGGTAAAAATTTATTTATTGATCATGGCATGGGCGTAGTAATAGGTGAAACTTCTGATATTGGAGACAACGTAACTATTTACCATGCTGTTACTCTAGGTGGTAGTTCTCCTAGTATAGACAGCGAAAGACAACGTCATGAAAAAAGACATCCTACGATTGGTAATGACGTTGTGATTGGTTCGGGAGCTCAGATAATTGGGCCAATTAAAGTTGGCAATAACTCGAGAATTGCAGCTAACGCAGTTGTGGTAAAAGATGTTCCAGAAAATGCAACAATGGTTGGTATACCTGCAAAAGCAGTCAAGTTAGAAAACAAAGGTAGCTTCAGACCTTATGGCGTAGATGATAAAGTCAAAGATGAGTAAAGATTGGGATCCAAACTTAACTCCAGAACAAAACTATGTTTTAAAACAAGAGGGAACAGAGTCTCCAGGTAGCAGTCCTTTAAATCAAGAAAAAAGAGAGGGTTCTTATCATTGCGTTGGTTGTGGAACAAAGTTATTTGAGTCTTCGTCTAAATATGAGAGTGGATCTGGTTGGCCTTCTTTTTTTGAGTCTATTCCAGGTGTATTTGAGGAAAAGAAAGATATGCACATAGGTTATCCAAGAACCGAATATCATTGTAAAAAATGTGGAGGCCATCACGGACATGTTTTTGATGATGGTCCAAAACCAACTGGGAAACGATATTGCAACAATGGTATCTGTTTAGTCTTTAAACCAAAAGGCGAGTAGTTATACACAAACCAATTAAGTGTTTTAATACAACCTAGCAAATAATTATAATCTACATTGCCATGTCCTCTAGACCAAGGCAACATAAGTTTGTTAGATTATCATTTCATCCACCATGAAGAAGCAAATTATTTCCCTATTCATAATAATATTTATACTCATTTCTTTTCACGCGCATTCATCAGAACAAAATTGGAAACCTGCACAAGATGGAGATAAAATTATTTTAATAAGACACGCCAAAGCGCCTGGTGGAGGTGACCCAGAGGGGTTTGATATTGAGGATTGTAAAACACAAAGAAATCTAGACATGATGGGAATTAATCAATCAAAAAAAATTGGTAAACTTTTTAGAGAAAAAAAGATTAAAATTGATAAAGTTTTATCAAGTCAGTGGTGTAGATGTAAAGATACTGCAAAATACGCGTTTGGAGATTTCAAAGAATTTTCTGCATTGAATTCTACTTATACTCCACCATATGACCAAAATGAAAAACAGCAAATTAAGGAATTAAAAAAATATGTAAGTAGTTGGAAAGGTAATGGAGGAAATTTAGTTTTAGTTACACATTATGTGATTATCTTGGCAATAACTGGAGAAGCAACAAGATCTGGTGAACTAGTTATTACTGACAAAAACTTTAAAATTTTATCTAAAATTAAAACTCTTTAAAAAAATATGAAATATACAACAGCTATTAAAATTAAGTATTCGATAAATGTTTTAATCTTTAAGAGAGTTTCTTTATTCTTAAATTTGTTATTGATAAATAAAGATAATCGAGAAAAAGCTAACTGAACTAAAATGACACTTAAAACTATACCTAGTAAAGCATGGTAAAAGCTAAAATTTTTAATACCATAAAAGCAAGCTGCGATAAATGTGAACCAGGAAATATTTGTTACAAATAAAGTAATTAAAATACCTGATCCTTTTTTAAAAATACTTTGAGATTTAATGAAAGTATATGACCATAAAAGAGTGAATAAAAAACCCGCGTATTTAATTATCATGAGCCAATATTGTAATTGCGGGAAAGATTAAAGGCAAATATAAAGATTATATGATTGTTAAGTTAGCTTTTGCATTTGGAGCTGGATTTATAAGTTTTTTAACTCCATGTGTATTACCTATTATTCCAGGTTATATTTCTTACATTACCGGAAAAAATTTAGATGAAATTGAACAAGATAGACGAAGCGTTCTCATTAAAACTATTTTGTTTTCCATAGGATTTTCGCTTGTATTTATTGTTCTAGGAGCTACAGCTTCGGCTGTAGGAAATATATTATTATTTCTATCCAATGAATTAAGAATTGCAGCAGGAATTTTGATTATTCTTTTCTCTTTTCAAATGTTAGGTTTTTTTAATTTTAGATTCTTAAATCAAGAAAAAAGAATTGAAACTCAAAGTTATAAAAATAATTATGCTTTTCCATTATTAGTTGGTGCAGCTTTTGCTTTTGGATGGACACCATGTATTGGGCCTGTGCTAGGATCTATACTAGCTTTATCTGCAACAGAAGCTTCTGTTAGTTCTGGGGTATTGTTGCTTTCATTTTATTCTTTAGGTTTGGCAATTCCATTTATTTTATCTGGTTATTATATGAGTAAATTTTTAACAACAAGAAAAGGTTTTAGTAAATATTACGGAAAAGTTAATAAAACTGGTGGAGTGATTTTACTACTCACGGGCGTTTTAATAGCTACCAATCAAATTCAAGTCATAAGTTATTATATTTTGACAACCTTTCCTTTCCTAACTACGCTTGGTTAATGAGCGATATTTCTGTCTTAGGTATATTTGTAGCTGACATAAGTTTTTCAGGACCTAAAATTCCTGCTATTGGAGAAACTATATTAGGAAATAAATACAATATTGGACCCGGTGGAAAAGGATGTAATCAAGCTGTAGCGATCGCAAGATTGGGCGCAAAAGTAAATTTTATTAGTAAGATTGGAAAAGACTCTTACGGTGAATTAGCTTTAAACACACTAACAAAAAATAAAATTAATACTGAAAGTGTTATTCAAGATGAAAATTTACAAACTGGTGTGGCCGGAATTTTAGTTGATAAGAATTCTGGAAAAAATGCAATAAATGTTATCGTAGGAGCTCCTTCGACTTTAAAAGTTGCTGAGATAGATAAACATATTAATATTATAAAGAATTCAAAGATCTTTTTAACTCAACTTGAAGTCCCTAAAGATGTCACCTTACACTGTCTTAAAACCGCTAAAGAAAATGGATGTTTGACTATATTAAATCCTGCACCTGCATCAGAAATTACAAAAGAATTTTATAATAATATTGACTATTTTACACCTAATGAAACTGAGGCAGAGTTTTATACTGGTATAAAAATTACAAATGAAAAAGAAGCAAAACTAGCAGCAGCTAAATTAATAAATTTAGGAATAAAAAAAATAATTATTACACTTGGAGAAAAAGGATTATTTTACTCTGATGGAAAAGAAGAAATTTTTTTAAAAGCTACCTCTCATAAAGCTATCGACACAACAGGGGCGGGTGATGCCTTTAATGGCGGGTTAGCATTCGGTTTATTTAAAGAAAAACCCATAAAAGAGTGTTTAGAACTTGCTAATAAAATTGCCGGACTATCTACAACAAAACTTGGGGCAGGTGACTCAATGCCGTTTCTCAAAGATGTTTAGAATTTCTCTAAAAGTTTTCTTGAAATTACTTTATTACCTTCAGCATTAAAATGAATGTCATCCCAAAAATAATACTTTCTATAAACTTCTAAAAAAGAATTTTTTTCTTTTTCTTTAAAAAAAAATGGGAAATAATTAATAAAATTATTGCATCTAGTTTTACAGAATTTTTTCCACATAATTACATGCTTAGAATTTTCATTATCATTTTTTAATTGATGAGGCCATGGATAGACAGCAACACTCATTTGAATATTATTTTTTTTTAACATAATGTAAATTTCATTCATAATATTTATTAAGTTTTGTTGACTTTCCTCAATTGAATCTATGTACTCAGGATGATTTGTTTGATTATAATACGTCCACTCTGCTTTAAAATTAACCTTATCATTAAAAATTGGAGTTACATTTTTTTTTGGAACCTCATCTTTTAAATTTTTTAATTGTCTATTCTTTTTTAAAACATACATATAGAAATTAGTTAGAGGAAAGTTTGTTCTTAAAAACTTTCGTCTCTTTAAACCTTTATTCTTAAAATCTATTTCTGATATGGTTAAATTTTCGTTTAGTTTATAATTAACGTTATCATCATATAAATCACTGATGTCTATAAAAAAAATAATTTCTTTAAACTTAAAACCCTCTGATAAAAGATAGTTTAATTTGGAATAAAAAATTTTAGGTGAATAAGAACTTACTCCCAAATTTGCGATTTTCAAATTTTTTCTATTTTCTGAAAAAATTCCTACGAAAGACTCTTCAAAATTCACTGAATATCCCTCCACAAATGAGTCTCCCATGAAGCCAATATCAAAGTTTTTATTTACATTTTTTTTGTTACAACTGTCCCTAAAACCGTGATTATTGGTGCAGATAATAAATTTACCTTCGAACCCAGTATTATTTTTGTAGTTAACGTTGGGCATAAAGCCATGATGATAAATTGGGTTATCCATTCTTAATAAACGTTCATAAAATTCTGTTTTAACTAGATAACCATCAAGTAAATTAAGAATTTTTTTTCCCAGCAAATAGTCAATAATAAGTGATAAAGAAAATGTAATTATTAAGATTGTTAAAGTTTTATAAAAGAAATTAATTAGTTTTTTTAAAAGTAACATTTGTTAACTTTTTAAAAGTCTATCTAATTCACCGTTTCTATTTGCTTCTTGAAGTTTATCATTACCACCAATGTAATGTTCACCGATAAAAATTTGAGGAATAGTTCTTACGCCATTAGTTCTTTGTAGCATTTCTTTAGCATTTGCTGGATCTGCCCAAATATCAATTTCCTCTATCTCAACATTTTTGGTTTTTAATAAAGCTTTTGCTGCTGCACAAAATGAACAAGGATTACCAGTATACATTGTGACTTTTTTCATAATTTATATATATCAGTTATTTTTATTTTTTCTCTAAGTTTTTTTCTTCCTAACTGAAACTTTTTTCTATGCTTGATGCTAGTATTATGTACCCTTTTTCTCCATAGCCTAAAAGAACCTGGCTTTAAATTTTTTCTCATTATCTTAATAACTTGAGACTCATTTTTTCCAGTTTTTTCTTTTATTTCTTCAAAAGTAATCCTATCAGCCCATGCGGCCCAAATAATCCAATTATCATCCTTTTCTTTTGGTTCAGGGTTTTTAACTTTTGTTTGAGGGATAAAACTTTTTTTCTTCATAAATTTATATATAGTGACTAATCAAATGTTTCCAACAGACTATATAATATTTTTACAGATCATTTTATTTTTATTTATTTCCCCAGGTCCGCCCAGAGTTGTAATTGTTTCACACACATTAAACTATGGACTAAATAGATCTGTTTGGACTGCATTCGGAGATATATCTGCAAATACTATTCAAGCAATTTTAGTAGTTTTTTTAATTGGTTCTTTTTTAAGTGATAATCCTCAAGTTCTTTATTATTTAAAGTGGGCAGGGATATTCTATATAGTTTATTTAGCCTATGATACTTTTACTTCTAAAATTAGAAATTTTAATTCCAAAGACCGAAATTTAAAATCACCACTCTCATTTTATAAAGATGGATTATTAGTCGCTGGTTTAAGCCCAAAAGCAATTTTATTCTTTGGAACAATTTTTCCAACATTTATTAATTTTGGTTTAAATATTATTTCACAGTTTTTAATATTACTAATTACATACGTAGTTTTAGATTTTTTAACTTTAATGATTTACGGATTAGCAGCCGAGAAAATTTCAGTATGGTTAAAAAGCAAACCAAAGCTTTTAAATACAATTTCTGCGTGTGTTCTTCTAATTTTAGCTGTCTACATTGCTGCGACACAGAATTTTTAATTACTTCTAACTGTTGTCAAAATCTCTATTTCTTGTTTTAATTATTTAATTTTAATTAATTAATTAATAACAAGAAGGGAAATAATGAATAAAATAGCTAAACTATTTGTTACATTTATTTCAGCTATAACTTTAGCACTTGTGTCTTTCACTTCTTCTTCTTTTGCAAAAGTAGAAGGTGAATACATCGTGTTAGGTTCTGCAATATCTCTTACAGGTAAATACTCTTCAAATGGAGTTCATACTCAAAATGGTTATAACATGGCCGTTGACAGAATTAACAAAATGGGCGGAGTAGAAGTACAAGGTAAGAAATATAAGTTTGAGATCATTTACTATGATGATGAGTCAAACCCAAAAAGAGCCGCTCAGTTAGCTGAAAGACTAATTAAACAAGATGGCGTTCATTACATGCTTGGACCATACAGTTCAGGTTTAACGAAAGCCATTGCACCAGTAACCGAGAAATATAAAATTCCTATGGTTGAAGCAAATGGTGCATCTAGATCTTTATTTACTAAAGGATACAAATATTTGTTCGCGGTGTTATCACCAGCTAACCAATACCTTGAAGTAGCTATTGATTTAGCGGTAGAGAAAAACGGTGGTAAAGGAGTTCGAATTGCTCAAGCATTTGAACAAGATGCTTTTTCACAAGACGTGAGACTAGGTATTTTAGATGCAGCGAAAAGAACTGGATCTGAGATCATCATCGATGACAAACTACCAAAAGAACTTAACGATATGGCAGCTACATTGGCTAAAGTAAAAGCTACTAAGCCAGATGTGCTTGTTGTATCAGGTCACACAAAAGGTGCTTTAACTGCAATCAGACAAATATCTGAGATGAAAGTTGATGTTCCTATGCTAGCGATGACACACTGCGATGCCGCAAAACTTTCTAAACAACATGGAAAGAAATCTGAGTATGCATTATGTGCTTCTCAGTGGCACAAAAATTTATCATACAAAGATAAGTTTTTTGGTGGTGGTAAAAAATACGCTAGAGACTTCCAAAAAGAATTTGGATATGACCCGCCATATCAATCAGCAGAGTCTTCTGCAGCATTGTTAGTATTTAAAGATGCGTTCGAAAGAGCAAATTCTTTTGATAGAGATGCAGTTAGAGATGCGCTAGTTGATACAGAAATGCAAACTTTCTATGGAAATATCAAATTTGGTCCTGGTGGCCAAAACATTGCTAAGCCAATGATTTTGTTCCAAGTAAGATGTAAAGGCGACGATTGTGAAAATAGAGTAGTAGCTCCTACAAAATGGGCTTCTGATAAGTTCTATCATCCAATCCCGAAATGGTCTGAAAGAAGCTAATAACTTCTGAATAATTTGAAAAGCCCCTAGTTTTCTAGGGGCTTTTCTTTTATAAGTTTTGAAATTTTATGGACTTTCTAATTTTTAAAGCTCCAATGTTAATGGTCCAAGCATCTTTGGACGGAATTCTTTTAGGAATTTTATTTGCACTAATAGCTTATGGTATGGCCCTACAATGGGGTGTAATGAACATCATTAATATTGCACAAGGAGATTTAGTAATCCTAGGAGGTTATATCGCGTATACCATGTATCTTGCTGGAATACATCCAGCTTGGGGAGTAATCGTTTCTCCGATAATAATGTATTTTGTTGGTTGGGCACTTTATAAATTAGTAATTAATAAAGTTGTAGACCGAGATTTATTCATATCCATATTAGCAACTTTTGGTATCGCTATTGTATTTCAACAGTTAATGAATTTTATTTTTGGAGCAGATGTAGTTGTAGCTCAGTCAGAGTATGGAACAACGATGTTATTTGATAATTCAGTAACTTTACCTAATTCAAAAATATTTTCTGCTTTTATAAGTGTTTTGTATGCAATCGGTTTAGTTATATATATGAAAAAATCAAGATTAGGGCGAGCTATAAGAGCAACAGCTCAAAATGCAAGAGCTGCAAAAATTTTAGGCGTAGATACCGAAAAAGTTTATGCAGCAACTTTCGGAATAAACGCTGCGTTATGCGGAATTGCAGGAGCTTTAATTTCAATTACTCTTACTCTTCATCCTTATGTAGGACTTCCTTACACAGTTAGGTCTTTCATGATTGTAATCGTGGCTGGTCTTGGAAATTTACCAGCAGTTGCAGTTTCTGGAATGGGATTAGGACTATTTGAAGAGTTTGCAGATTATATTTTAGGCACAGAATTTAGAATTGGAGCAGTATTTATGCTGCTAGTCTTCATATTAGTTTACAGAAGATTTAAACTTTCAAAGAAAAGGGAATATTTAAAATAAATGAATAAAGTAAAACAAAAAGATTTAATATTATATTCTGGCCTAATTATCTTAGGTTTAGCTGCTCCTTACTTATTCTCAGCTTTTAAAGTACAACTTACATATCTTTGTGTCTTGATTGTTCTAGCAATGACCTGGAACTTACAAGGTGGAGAGATGGGCTACAATACTTTTGGAAATATTCTTTTCTATGGCTTAGGAATGTATTTAACTGCCTCGGTTCAAGTGGGAATGTTTTTTCCGTTAGCTGAGTGGACAGAAAGTGGAGGAGAAAAAACGTTTGTGCATACCACAGCACAATATTTTCAAGGAATAGGTGTAGGATTATTAGTTTCAGCGATTGTTCCGGCTATTGTTGCTGGTGCTATAGGCTATGCTATTTTAGGTTTACGAGGCCACTACTTTGCTATTTGTACTTTGGGACTTGGAATTGCAGCGGGTGAAATTGCTGGCGGAATAGAAATTATTGGAGCCGGCCAGGGTTTCACAACACCACCTTTTCCTGCAGAAATAGTTGATACCGAAGCTAGAGGAAAATTTTTCTACTTTTTAAGTTTTGCATTATTAATCGGAACATTTGTTTTTGTTAAATATATCTACGGTTCTAGATTTAGATTAATTTTAAATGCAATAAGAGACAATGAAGATAAAGCGGAAGCTATGGGTATTCAAACTATGAAATATAAAATTGTAGGATGGATGTGTTCAGCATTCTTCTGTGGTCTTGCTGGTGGAATTATGGGTGGACTAATTGGATACATAGACTCTACTGATGTAGCATTTGACGGAAGAGAGATGGGAGTATTTATGGTTCTCATGGCGATTCTTGGAGGTAAAGGAACTTTGTGGGGACCAGTAATTGGTGCAACTTTATTCCATTTCTTCAAAGAAGGTCTTTGGACTTTGATATTAGGCTGGCAGTATGTTGCGTTAGGAGTTTTAATCGTTGTGATCGTAGTTTATTTCCCAGAAGGATTAATGGGTTGGTTAAGAGAAAAATATCCTGAAAGATTTGGAGAAGTAATTGATGATAAAGATCGGAAAGCACAGGTAGAATTAAAATGAGTATTTTAGAAGTTAAAAATGTAAGTAAATCCTTTGGTGGCGTGCAAGCAAACGTAGATATATCAGTTACTGTAGAGCAGGGATCAATTGTTGGTTTAATAGGACCTAATGGTTCAGGGAAAACTACTTTATTTAATTCAATTGTTGGAACTCATCCAATAGATACAGGATCTATCGTTTTCAATAATACAGAGGTATCAGAGATGCCTGTCCCAGCAGTTGCTAAACTAGGCTTATTGAGAACCTTTCAGCAAACAAGAATTTATTCAAAACTTAATTGCGTAGAGAATATGTTAATAAGTCATAAAGCTAGTGACTCTGGATTTATTTTTGCAAAAGTACCTGCAGAACTTACTGAGAAAGCAGAAAATCTTTTGAACTTTGTTGGTCTTTACCAAAAAAGAAACTTGAGAGCAGGGGATCTATCATTTGGACAACAAAAATTATTAGAATTAGCAATGGCTTTAATGAATGAACCTAAAATGCTTTTACTTGATGAGCCTACAGCTGGAATAAATCCAACTTTAATTAATGGAATTATAGACAGATTGATCAAAATTAATAAAGATTATGGGATTACTTTATTAGTGATAGAACACAATATGAAAGTAATTATGAGTTTAGCACAAAGAATTTTTTGTTTAGCTCACGGTAAAATGCTAGCAGAGGGTTCACCAGATCAAATTAAAAATGATAAGCGTGTTGTTGATGCTTATTTAGGAGCTCAGTAATGGCAAATCAATATGATGTTTTAGGTAAAGCACCTGGTTTGGAAGACCTAAACAAATTATCACCAAATGATGTTCATTTGACTATCAGAGGTTTAAACGCAGGTTACGGAAAGATGGAGATACTCCATAATTTTGACTTAACAGTCAGTAAGGCTCAATCTTTATGTTTGATAGGTCCTAACGGTGCGGGAAAATCTACAATACTTCATTCTATATATGGTTTTACAAATATTTTTGACGGAAAAATTGAATTAGAAGGAAATGAAATTACGACATTAACCCCAGCACAAAAACTTAGTAAAGTTGGTATAGCTTATATCTTACAAGATAATTCAGTGTTTCCAGATATGACAGTAGAGGAAAATCTTTTGATGGGTGGTTATATTAAAGATAAACAAGATGAAGCCTATGCAGAAGCTGAGAGAATTTTTGAAAAATATGAAAGATTAAGAAACAGACGAAATCAGCCCGCTAAAGTTTTATCAGGTGGTGAGAGAAGATTATTAGAAATCTCTAGGGCGTTAGTTATGAAACCTTCAGTATTATTAGTAGATGAGCCATCAATTGGTTTAGAACCTAAATATATAAACATGGTTTTTGAAATTTTAGAAGATCTTCAAAAAACAGAAAAGAAAACAATAATACTTGTTGAGCAAAATGCAAAAAAAGGGTTAGAATTTGCTGACATTGGTTATGTTTTAGTTTCTGGACAAACTGCTATCGCAGGTAAAGGCGACGATCTTTTGAAAAATCCAGACGTAGGTAGATTATTCCTAGGTGGATGATTAATACAAAAGTATTTCTCATAGGATTAAAATCTTTAAAAGGTTCTAAAAGTCCAGCTATTCCTTTAGCTGCTTGTTTCATCGCTCTTGGAGCTTTATTAAAAGATGCAGGATTTAATATTCAACAAAGCGCTGCCTCAAGCTTATTTACTTATGCTTTGCCTGGTCAATTAGTTATGGCTGAATCACTTTTAGTTGGAGCCTCAATTATAAATATTTTTATAGCTGTATGGTTAGTAAATTTTAGACTTTACCCTATGACAGTTTCCTTATTTCCATTACTAGATCATAAGTCACAACCTAAATGGAAATATTATTTATCCTGTCATTTTCTAGCAGTAACATCCTGGTTAATTGCTAAAGATGGTTATAAAAAAATAGATAAAAAACATCGAATAGATTTTTGGATTGGTATAGGAATTGGCACCTGGTCTACAGCAATTTTGATGACTGTGATCGGTTATTTATCTGCAGACTATCTCAATAAAAATATGTTAATTGGGCTTGCAATAGTTAACCCAGTTTATTTTTTTTGTATGATGATAGGTGCAATGAAAAATTTGAGTATTTCTATTGCTGTAATTGGAGGAACTGTACTAGGTCCAGTGATTTACTTATTCTCCACAGAATGGGCATTATTATTTGCAGGTCTTATTGCAGGAACTATCGCTTTCTTATTTGAGGGAAAAAATGGCAAGTAGTCAAATAATAATTCTTGCAATTTTAGTTACATCCATTGCTACTTTTATCTCTCGTTTTATGGGTGCACTGACTTCTGAGAAAGTAAGCGTTAACTCTAAAATTTTTCAATGGTTTAACTGTGTGGCTTACTCAACTTTAGCAGCTTTATTAGGAAGAATGATTGTGTTTCCAGCTGGAGTGCTTGCAGACTCTGATTTAATTATCCGATTGATAGTTTTAGTTTCCTGTATCGCTTTATTTATCATGACTAAGAAAAATTTAGTAATTCCAACAATTATCTCCGCAGTTCTTTTAGGAATTTTGACTAACTTTTAAATTATGTTAAAATTTAAAAATGGAACCAATTTTATTAGTATTCATTATGTTGTGGATAGCTGGGATGATAGAATAATTTATTTATGAGTTTTGCAATATCTGATCATCAAAATTCAAAAAGAGTGCGTGTAATTAAATTAAAAGAGAGTGATTTAGACAGGTTAGTGTTTCCTTTTAAAAAGCATACTACTTTATCATTAGAGTATAAACCCTTTTCAAGATTTAGCTTAGCCAAAAGTTTAGACGAAGTTTTTGACAATAAATTAAGCAAAACTTTAAATGAGATACTAAATGATCGTAAAACAGGGACTGCAATTATAGAACCTGAAATTAATAATAAAAAATTTGATAAAGACTTCCTTGTGAAACTATCAACTGGTCTTGCTTATTTAATTGGAAATCCAAACTTTGACTCTATGACAGGTAAATACTACGCACGATTTCATGTAAAGCATCAAGATAGCAGCGACTCTTATCTTAGAAAAGCTTATACGAATTTAGATCTCCATACCGATGGAACTTACGTCAAAGAGAAAACTGATTGGTTGATAATGACTAAAATGGAAGAAAATAATGTAAGTGGGGGAGAAAGTGTTATTCTTCACTTAGATGACTGGGAACATTTAAATGACCTAAGCAATGATCCTATTGGGCAACAAAATTTTACATGGGGTTCACCAAAAAGTAAGAATGTCGAATATAAAGTTGAACATCCAGTATTTTCAAAAGATAAGAATGGTAAGCCAATTATTTCTTATATCGATCAGTTCCCAGAGCCAAAAAATATGCAACAAGGTCTTTTCCTTCAAAAACTTTCTGATGCACTTGAGGAGAGTAAAAATAAAATAAGTTTTCCATTACCAGTAGGATCAACAATTTTTTCTAATAATTATTTCTGGTTACATGGTAGAAAAGCATTTAAAGAACATTCTGGGTTGTCTAGAGAATTATTGAGAATTAGAGGAACTTTCTTTCATTAATTGTAATCATTCTAAAAATATATGCTGTTGACTCTCAATAGTATTTTTATTTTAATAACGTAATTTAATTAATTAACAGAGGGAAATAATATGTTTAATAATTTGAAAAAATTAATTAGCTTAGTTTTCGCAACTGTTCTTTTAACTTCAATCTCATCAACTAGTTTTGCTATTGATAAATTACATTTTATTATCGGTGGTGGTGCTGGCGGTGGTTGGGATGGAACCGCTAGAGGAACTGGAGAGGCTTTGACTAAAGCTGGTTTTCTAAAAAGTGCTTCATATGAAAATATGTCAGGTGGTGGTGGAGGAAAAGCTCTATCTTACATAATCAATACGAAGCCAGAAGGAACTATACTAGTTCAATCAACACCATTAGTATTAAGATCAATCACTAGACATAAAGGATATGTAAAAGGTTCTGGTGTATTATCTTATAAAGATGTTAAACCAATTGCAGGTGTTATTGGTGACTACGGCGCAATTGCAGTTGCTAAAAACTCACCATATAAAAACTTCAAAGACGTAGTTGATGCTTACAAAAAAGATCCTAAGTCAATTAAAATGGCTGGTGGTTCTGTAAGAGGTAGCATGGACCATCTAATTGGTGCACTAGCATTTCAAGAAGCTGGCGCAAATCCTAACAACGTAGTGTATGTGCCTTACGATGCTGGAGGTAAAGCTTTAGCTGGACTTTTATCAGGAGAAACTCAAATTCTTTCAACTGGTTTGGGAGAAGTTATGGGCGCAAGAGACCAAGTAAGAATTATTGGTATCACAGCTCCTAAAAGAGTGGGCGATGCTCCAGAAGTTCCAACTTTAAAAGAACAAGGATTCGATGTTCAGTTTGTTAACTGGAGAGGTTTCTTTGCTCCTAAGAGTATGCCAAGTGGAGATGTTAAGAAGATTGCTAAAATGTTAGGCGATGTTCAAAAAACTCCAGAGTGGGAAACAGTTAGAAAAAGAAATGCTTGGGTTAATATTTATAATCCAGGTAGTAAATTCGACAGTTTCTTAAAGAAACAAACCAAAGAAATGACAAAGTTAATGAAAAAACTAGGTGTTATCTAGTTAATTAACTTAGAGAATGAGCAGTGAAAATAAATTCAGTTAAAATTATTTCACTGCTCTTCTTTGTTTTATCAGCATTTTATTTATATACAGCTCATCAAATACAAGTTTTCGCTTTCGATGAAGGCGCACCTTTTAATGCCAAAACCTTTCCTATTTATTTAGGATATGCAGGAATGTTTTTCTCAGGATTAAAAATAGTTTTACCTGATCGAAAACCAATAGAAGTGGATCCCACATATTTAGAATTTAAAAAAACAATTTTATTAGTATTCACTATGATTGTTTATGGAGCAACAATACTTAAAGTTGGTTTCTTTTTATCAACTTCACTATTTTTAGTATTTTCCTACTATTTTTTAGGTGAGAGGAGGTGGAAATTCATTATAATTTTTTCATTCCCATTCGTAGCAATATTTATGTATCTCTTACACGGAGTGTTAGCTGTTTATCTTAGAGATCCATTATTAAAATATATAGGAATAATGGGATGATTGAAGGAATACTAATCGGATTAAAAACTGCTTTATCTTTTCAAAATTTGATGATGGTGATGATTGGTTGTTTTGCAGGAACTATTATTGGAATGCTTCCAGGTCTAGGCCCAATGACAGCAATAGCTTTAATGATACCGATTACTTATGGTTTTGATCCTGCTACAGGTTTAATTTTAATGGCTGGAGTTTATTATGGAGCTGTATTTGGTGGCTCAACTTCCTCTATTTTGATTAATGCACCAGGTGTTCCTGGTACAGTGGCAACCTCATTCGATGGCTATCCAATGGCTCAACAAGGTAAA